>JACQUS010000371.1 GCA_016210125.1 Chloroflexota bacterium
CCGGCGAGAAGGCCGACGACGAGGCTATCGAGCTCATTAAGAAGCAGGGCGTCGAGGTCACGCAGCTCCCGCGCGAGCAGCTTCGGGCGTCGATGAAGGCCGTCTACGACGACTTCACGCCGCGGATCGGCGTGGACATCATGGCCAAGGCCCAGGCAGCGATGGGCAGCCGCTAACGAGGCGCTGCGGCTTCGCCAATCAGCGCGCCCCGCGCGCCGCTGGCCGCTACGTGCCAGTGGCGCGGCGGGCCTCGGGGGCCCGACGGATATGGCCGCGTCCGCCGGCCTCTGCCGACTTGTGGGGTCGCGCAGAGCCGCAGGCGGCGCGGCCTCTCCTTGGTCGAGCGGGCTGGGGGCATGAGCGGGCACCGCCTGCCGACCGCGGTCAGCCCGCGCAGCGTGTGCGGCGCGGGCACGTGCCAGCGCCATGCCTAGCCGGAGCCGGCCGACCGTTCGGCCGAACGTCGCGTGCGCTGGCGCTGGGCCCGTGGCTGTGATCCGACGTCGCGCCGGCCGACTCCACACGAAGGCCGATGCGGAGAGTGCGTGATAGAAGCTAGCGTGGTAGCTCTCGTGGTCCTCGCGGTGCTCACTACCGTCGCGGTGACCTGGGCCTTACGACCGCGCTGGCAGCATGGCGGTCCGCTGGCGCTGATCTGGAACCTCGTCGAGGTGAGCTTCGCCGTGTTCCTCATGATGGGTATGCTCTACGCTGCCGCCACGCAGGTGGTCGTGCGCTACTGGCTCTCGCAGCAGGTTAGTCTTCCGTGGACCGAGGAGTTCTCTCGCCTGCTGCTGGTCTGGGCGGCGTTCTGGGGCGCGGCGATGGTACAGCGGTCAGATGAGCAGATCGCGGTCACAGTCGCTTTCGACCGCCTGCCACCGCGTGTCCAGCACGTCGTGCGCCTGCTCGGCGACCTGCTCGCGCTGGGCTTCCTGGCGTTGATGGCGTGGGAGGGATGGTGGCTAGCAAGGCTTCAGGTGAACTTCCCCATGATCACCCTCGACTTGCCCACGGCGCTCTTCGACTACGCCCTGCCGATCTGCGGCGCGCTCATGCTCGTCCACACCGTCGTACTCACCGTGCGGCGAGCCCAGGGCCGAGCCATGCGCGGTGCGCCGGCGCACGAGGTCTGAGCGGTGCCGCCGCTGGCCATCGTCGCCGCCGTCTTCCTCGTCCTGTTCGTCTTGCGTGTGCCGGTGGCGTTCGCCCTTGGCATCACGGCGCTCGTCGGCCTCTACCTCAGCCCGACGCCCATCCAGCTCTCGACGCTGCCGGTGGCCATCTGGCAGTCGATCAACTCGTTCGTCTTGCTGGCCATCCCCTTCTTCATCCTCATGGGCAATCTGGCCCTGGCCAGCGGCGTCACGCGGCGTCTGGTGGACGCCGCGGCCGCGTTCGTCGGGCATATCCACGGCGGGCTGGCCCACGTCGGCATCGTCGTGAACATGATCATGGCCGGTATGTCCGGCTCGGATATGGCCGACGCCGCGGCCACCGGGTCGATTCTCATCCCGGCCATGAAGCGCGTGGGCTACCCCGTCGCCTACGCCGCCTCAATTATCGCCGGCGCGGCCACCATCGGCCCCCTGGTGCCACCGAGCATCGCCTTCATCATCTTCTCGGCCGCGGTGACCGACGTCTCCGTCGGCCGCCTCTTCCTGGGTGGGGCGATTCCGGGCGTTCTGCTTGGCCTGCTGATGATGGTGCAGGCCTACGTCGTCGCGCGGCGGCATAACTACCCGCGTGGCCCGCGGCTCTCGAACCGCGAGCGTCTGCGGGCGACCATCGTGAGCCTGCCGGTGCTGATCATCCCGTTTATCGTCCTCGGCAGCATCCTTGGCGGCATCGCCACTCCGACCGAGGCCGCCGTCGTCGGCGTCATCGGGGTGACGTTCGTGGGCAGCGTGGTCTACCGCGAGCTGACGCTGCGGGCCTTCGGCGAGCAGCTCCTCGCCACGCTGCGCATCACGGCGACCATCTTCTTCATCATCGGCACCGCCGCGGCCTTCGCTCGCGTGCTGACGCTCTACGGCGCGGCCACCGCGCTCGCTGACTGGGTCACGGGTGTCACCGACAATCCGGTGATGTTCCTGCTCGGCATCAACCTGGTCTACCTCCTCATGGGCTGCGTCATCGACAGCGTGCCGATCATTCTCGTTTTCGTGCCGCTACTCATGCCGACGGTGACGAAGCTGGGCATCGACCCGGTGCACTTCGGCGTCATTACCGTCTTCAATCTGCTGATCGGCCTAATCACGCCACCATACGGGCTGACGATGTACCTGGTCTGCCGGATGGCCGGGATCACGCTCACGGAGTTCTGGCGCTATGCCTGGCCGATCTTTCTGGTACTCGTCCTGACGCTCTTGCTGACGACGCTCTTCGCACCGTTGGTGACGACACTGCCGAATCTGCTGATGCCGGTGCGGTGAGGGGATGCGGCCGGCGGTAGGAAGCGGGCGGGACCCAGCGGTGGCTCCCACACAACCGGAGACTCGACAAGGGCGCCGGAGTGTTTTCCGAGCACCGGATGGGCAAACGGTGCGTCTTGCGGGAGAGGATGGATCGTCGTGCGGAGTTACCCGCGGAAGGAGGTCGAAATGCGCGGGGCAATGGCGGTGGCGATTCTAGCGTTCGTGCTGGCCGCGTGCGTGGGCGGGACTGGAGGAGCAGGTCAGCCCGCGCCGCCGCCTGCCGCACCGGCATCCAAGCCGGTCGAGAAGGCGGCAGCTCCCGCGCCGCCTTCGCCGGCGGCACCAGCCGCGGCCCCGGCCAAGCCTGCGCAGCCCGCCGCAGCTCCGCCCAAGTCGGCTGCTGCCCAGTTCGTCTACCGGTTGGGCCAGTCGAGTTCCGCGACGCATCCGCTGGGCATCATGGCCATCGCATTCAAAAACGAGGTGGAGAAGAACTCGAACGGCCGGATCACTGTCGAGCTCTTCCATGGCGGGGCACTCGGTGGCGAGGTAGAGATGGTGAAGGCCGTCAGGGCGGGCCAACTCGACCTCGGCGCCTTCGGTACGGCCGCCTCCGCCACCCTGTCCCCCGCACTGAACATGACGCTGCTGCCCTATTTCTTTCCCGACGGTGCCGCAGCACGGAGAGTTCTGGACAGCACGCCCGGTCAGATGGCGCTCAAGGCTCTCGAGCAGCAAGGAGTCAAGGGCTTTGCATGGGGCGAGATCGGTTTCGCGGGCTTGCTCACAAGTCGCAAGCCGATAGACAGCGCCGAGGACGTCAAGGGGATGAAGATTCGCGTCGTAGAGAATCCCCTGTTCGTCGCGACCTGGCGAGCCCTCGGCGCGAATCCCGTGCCGATGGCATTTCCCGAGGTCTATACGGGGTTGCAGCAGCGCGCGATCGACGGCGTCGACACGACGTATCAAGCGATGGCCGACTCCAAGTTCTATGAGGTTGCCAAATATCTGGCGCTCACGAACCAGACTTACTTCGGCAGCCTGCTCATGATGAATCTCGCCAAATTTCAGGCCCTGCCAGCAGAGCTCCAGAAGGTGGTTGAGGATGCGGCCAAAGTCGGTGCCGCAGAATCGCGTAAGGCCGGGCAGAAGGCCGACGACACGGCCATTGAACTTATGAAAAAGCAAGGCGTCGCCACCACGACGCCACCGCGAGCTGCGCTCGAAGCCGCGACGAAGACCGTGCACGACGAGTTCGCGCCGAAGATCGGTGCGGAGATCGTGGCCGCTGCACGAGCCATGCTGGACAGGCGTTAGCGTAAGGGAGCGAGGAGATGGTCTTGCAGGAACCGTTCGAGGGCTCTGGTCGCTCCGCCGGGCGGCGCGACCCGCTGGACATCCCCTTCCGGATTCCGGTCGAGCAATCGCGGCTGCTGCACGAGCGCGCCCGGCGGACGGCGCCGCGCGGCGTGCAGGGCGCCGGGCGCTACTACGCGCCGTTTCCGGTCTACATTCGCAAGGCGCACGGCGCGCGCCTGTGGGACGTCGACGGCAACGAGTACGTCGACTACCACGCCTCGTACGGCCCAGCCGTCCTCGGCTACAACGAGCCGCGCGTCCGCCAGGCGGTGGTCGAGGCCATGCAGGACGAGGGGGTCCTCTTCTCGCAGCCGCACGAGCGTGAGGTCGCGCTGTGCGAAACCTTCGCCGAGCTCATCCCCTACGTCGAGAAGACGGCCTTGCACGGCGCCGGCGGCTCGGACCCGCTGTACAACGCCGCGCGCGTCGCGCGGGCCTATACCGGCCGGCGGCTGATCCTGAAGTTCGAGGGGGGCTATCACGGCTGGCACGACGAGCTGGCCGTCTCCGTCCGACCGCCGCTGGCGAAGGTCGGCCCGGCCGACGAGCCCACGCCGGTGCCGGAGTCAGACGGCGCGCTGCCCGAGCTGGCGGCCAGCATCGTCGTCGCGCCGTTCAACGACGAGGCGGCCGTCGAGCGCCTCGTCGCCAAGCACCGCGGCGAGATCGCGGCCATCTTCGTCGAGCCGGTGGTGCACTCCTGCGGCTGCCTGCTGCTCAAGCCCGGCTTCCTGCGGTTCCTGCGACAGCTCTGCGACGCCTACGGCATGCTGCTCGTCTTCGACGAGATCATCACCGGCTTCCGCCACGGCCTAGAGGGAGCCGGGGCGCGGCAGGGTGTGCATCCCGACCTGGCGGCCTTCGGCAAGGCCATGGCCAACGGCTTCATCATCGCCGCGCTGGCCGGCCCGCAGCGCTACATGTCGCTCGTCGGACCGGAGGGCCGCGTGCTGTTCTCAGGCACGTACGCCGGCCACCTGCTCTCGGTCGCCGCGGCGCAGAAGACGATCGAGATCCTGCGCACGGAGCCGGTGCACGAGAAGATCTTCCGCCTGGGCAATATGATGGCCGACGGCATCAACGCCGCCATCCGCCGGACGGGCGTCAAGGCCGTATGCTACAGCTACGGCTCGGTTTGGTCGCTGTACTTCAACGCCGCCAAGGTGGAGAGCTACCGCGACGTGCTGCACGCGCAGGCCGGCGTGGACCCGCGCGTGGAGATCGCCTACCGCACGCACCTCCTGAACAACGGCATCTACCTCGTCCCGCGCCAGCCGAACCGCGGCTTCATCTCGTACGCGCACACCGAGGAGGACGTGCAGCGGGTGATCGACGCGACGGCGGCCTTCCTCGACGAGCACGCCTCGGCGCTGCGCTAGCGCCGGCGCGAGGAGCCGCCGATGCCGACGCCCGTCGTCCACGCCGACCCGATCACCCTCGAGCTGGTGCGTGAGGGACTCATCGCCGTCGCCCGCGAGATGCGCGCCAACATGATGCGCACGGCCTACTCCTCGATTATCTACGAAGGCCAAGACTTCTCCTGCGCCATCGTCGACCACCTCGGCCAGCTCGCGGCGAAGTCGCCCGTGGACAACCCCTTGCACATCTTCCCGCTGACCTGGTCCGTCCGCATGGTGCTGGAGCATGTCGGCGGCGACATCCACCCCGGCGACGTCTTCCTCCACAACGACCCCTACACCGGCGGCACGCACCTCAACGACGCCGCCACCATCTACCCCGTTTTCCTGGATGAGGGGCTCTTCGCCTTCACCGTCGTCCGCGTCCACTGGGGCGACATCGGCGGCATGACCCCCGGGTCCATCTCCGGCCAGGCCACCGAGATCTACCAAGAGGGCGTCCGCATCCCGGCTATCCGCATCTACGAGCGCGGCAAGCCGAACCAGGCGGCGCTCGACCTCATCTTTGCCAACGTCCGTGGCGAGCGCGAGCGCCGCGGCGACTTCACGGCCTCGCTCGTGAGCTGCCAGCAGGCGGCCAAGAAGCTGGAGGCCATGGCCGCCAAGTACGGCACGGAGACGCTGCGCACCTGCCTGGCGCGCTTCATCCAGCGCGCCGAGGAGCGCATGCGCCAGCATATTGCCGGCCTGCCGGACGGCACCTACGCCTACGAGGCCTACACCGAGAGCACCGGCCGCGCCCTCGAGCCGCTGGCGGCGCGGCTCGCGCTGACGGTGCGCGGCGACGAGCTGGTTGCCGACTTCAGCGGCTCATCGCCCGAGAGCGAGGGGCCGACGAACTGCGGCCCGGCGCTGGCGCCCACGGCCGTGCTCATCATCGCCAAGTCCTACCTCGACCCCAGCGAGACCGTCAACCACGGCGCGTGGCTGCCGCTGCGCACCATCCTGCCCGAGCGCAGCTTTCTGAACGCGCGGCTACCGGCGGCCTGCGGCGGGATGAACGAGGCGCGCTACGCCGCCGACACGGCGATGATGGGCGCACTCGCGGCGGTCGTCCCCGAGGCCGCGACCGGCGACAACAAGGGCTGCGGCAGCCATGTCTACATCGGCGGACACGACGACGACGGACGGTCGTTTCTGTTCTACGAGTACCCCGCTGGAGGCACCGGCGCCTGGGGTGGTGGCGACGGCAACAACACCGTGCGCAACTTTCAGGAGGGCGACTTCGCCTCGATCCAGCCGGTCGAAGCCATTGAGAACGAGAGCCCGTTGCTGGTCGAGCGCTGTGAGATTCGGCGCGACTCGGCCGGCGCGGGCCGCTGGCGCGGCGGCTTTGGCCTGCGCCGCGAGGTGCGCCTTCTGGCCGCGCGCGGCACCCTGTCGATCCTCACCGACCGCAACATCCTGCGGCCGCACGGCGTGTTCGGCGCCGAGGCCGGGGCCGGCCACCGCTACAC
>JACQUS010000373.1 GCA_016210125.1 Chloroflexota bacterium
ATCTTCATCGGCCAGGTCGTGGACGCGGCCATCGACGGCGAGCGTCGCCCGCTGCTGTTCTTCAAGGGACGCTACGCCCGCCTGGGCTGACCATGACTGCGCGCTTCGTCGTGGCCGGCCCGGGGACGGGCGTGGGCAAGACGACCGTCGTCGCCGCGCTGGAGCGCGCCTTCGCGCGTCGCGGGCGGCGCGTGCGCGTCTTCAAGGCCGAGCCTGACTATATCGGCCCCAGCTACTACTTCATACAGCACTCTGCCTTCGCGCAGGACGCTCGTCACGAAGGCGCCCGGCACGTCGGACCACTCCTCTACTTCCTCGGGCGTAAAGACCCGCACGTCCTTGGGGACGATCAAGCCACGCAGCGCGTCGTAGACCGGAATCGCTCTACGCCAGCGCGGCTGATCGGAAGCCGCGATGACCAGAAGATCGATGTCGCTGTCGTGGCGCGGTTCACCGTGCGCGTAAGATCCAAAGAGAACGATCCTCTGCGCATCGACTGCTCGAACGACGCGCTGAACAAGCTCGCGTAGCAGCTCGTCATCGAGTGTCTCGACTCGCCGCAACAACATCGACCCTGCACCCCGCGCGCCGAACGGTCCCGGCGCAGTCCGCGAGGACGAGCAACCTGCCATGCTGGAAGGTTAACACGCGGCCGTCTTGACGCGACGGCCTTGACCGACCGAGAAATGCGGCCTTCGCCGCAGCGGCACAGAACTACGTCGCCTCGCGCCCGTCGCCCCACGCCGTCGCGCCGTGCGTCCATCGCGTCCTCCAGCTACCGGCCCTTCGCCGCCCGTGAAGTGGGTCGGGCGGCACCAGCCCGTCCCGCCCGCGCCGCGGCCATCTGCTCTTGCAATGCGAACCACCAATAGAAAGCGGCGTAGCTGCGCCAGCCAGCCCAGCGCTCGGCGAGCGCGCGCACCTCGACCTCGCTGGCCAGGCGGCCGAGGCCGTAGGCCTGGCCGATGATGCGCCGCAGCCCGCCGTCGGCCGCCGGAATGACGTCGCGATGGCCGGCACCGCGTAGCAGGACGTACTCGGCCGTCCAGCGGCCGACGCCGCGCAGCCGCGTCAGCACGCCGAGCGACTCAGCGGTCGGGAGATCGGCCAGCGCGGCGAGATCGAGCGCGCCGCCGGCCACCGCCGCGGCGCTGCCGACGACGTAGTCGATCTTCTGGCGACTGAACTGGAGCGGGCGGAGATCGTCCGGCCCCAGCGCGGCCAGTGTGTCGGCTCGCGGGAACAGCGGATACTCGCGGCCGTCGCAGACCAATCGCTCGCCGAAGCGCTCGATGAGCACGCGCTTGAGCTTGGCCGCAAAGGCGACGTTGATCTGCTGGCCGATGATCGCCCAGGCCAGCGCCTCCAGCGGGTCGGCAATCAGGACCGGCCGCACGCCGCGATAGCGCGCGACCAGACGGCCAAAGGTCGGATCGGCGACCGCGACCTCGTCCAGCCCGGCCACGTCCTCAGCCAGGCCGAAGACGTGTGTGACCAGCCGGCGCAGCGCGTCGTCGTCCCCCGGCGCGATCGCCGCAACGTGGAGCGAGGCGCGCACGTGCTCCGCGCGCCCGCTCGGCGCCACGCGCACCAGCGCCGGCCGCCCGTAGAGCCAGACCGCGCGCTCGAAGCGCTCGATCTCGACGCGCTCGGCGATCGTCGAGGGCGAGAGGCGCAGGTAGCGCAGCGCCATATCGAGGTCGAACGGCAGGCGAGCCGGCACGTCGACGACCAGGGTCTCAGCGACGTGGTGCAACCCGCTCCTCCGTCGCGTCGGGGTCCGGGAGCGGCGCGCCGCGCCCGCGTCGCGGATCGCACTGCATCTGCGCGAGGAAGCAGTACGTGGCGAGCGTCGCGGCAGCCATCGCCGTCGCCAGCAGCAGCCCGCGCCAGCCGTCGCGCCAGCCGCCGAGGGCCAGGTAGCGCCGCTGGAACTCGCGCGCCGGCTGCAAGACGAAGCTGTGCGGCCGGGCGGGCACGGCGCGCCAGCACAGCCCCAGCGCCTCCTGCCGCGCGTAGCGCCACTGCTTACGCCAAAGGTCGGGCAGGCGCTCGTAGTTCAGGTGCAGTAACTCGGCGCTGACGTATCCTGTCGAGCCGGCGACGCTCGGCACCTCGTGCACCGGCCGGCGCTCGTCGTAGCGCGCGTAGCCGCGCCGCAGCACGCGGAGCTGGTGGTCGGGGTACCAGCCGCCGTGGCGCACCCAGCCGCCCAGGATGATGTTCCGCCGCGGCACCCAGAGGCCGCGGTGCGTCGTGTCCGCCACTCCGGCGCGCACCTCGGCGGCCAGCTCGGCGCAGACGCGCTCGTCGGCGTCGACGAAGAAGACCCAGTCGCCACGCGCCAGAGCGAGCGCGTAGTTGCGCTGCCGCGCGAACGTGTCGAAAGCTCGCGTGTGGACGCGCGCCCCGGCACGCAGGGCGAGCGCCCGTGTGCCGTCGCGCGAGCCGCCGTCGAGGACGACGCGCTCGTCGGCCCAGCCGAGCGTCCCCAGGCACTCTTCGACGTGCCGCGCGGCGTCGAGCGTGAGGACGATGGCCGTGAGCGGCACCACCGCGACGTCAGCCGCCCCGCGCCCGCAGCAGCACCGTGTGCTCGAAGGTGGCCACCTCCTCGTCGCGCTGGTTACGCACCGAGTTGGCCAGCGTGACGATGCCGCGGCCGCCTCGCGCGCTGGGGCGTCTGGCGATGACCTGCACGTGGTTGGTGATCGTGTCGCCGGCCTTCACCGGAGCGCGGAAGCGCACCTTGTCGATGCCGAGCAGGCCGACTAGGCCGCCGTGCACCAGCGGCTCCGTCGCCGCCATGGCGAACGACAGGGTGAGCTCGCCCGGCGCGATGCGCGTCCCGAAGGGCGTCTGCTTGGCGTACTCTTCGTTCAGGAAGAGCGGCGCGTTGGCGCCGATGAGCGAGGCTAGCAGCACGATGTCCGTCTCGGTCACCGTCCGGCCGCCGACGGCGTAGGTCTGCCCGATCTCAAAGTCCTCGAAGCAGCGGTCGGCCACAGCCTCCTCCTCAGCCTATGCCGGCGTCGAACTGCACGATGATACCATCC
>JACQUS010000375.1 GCA_016210125.1 Chloroflexota bacterium
CATGGCCTGCCCGTGATCACCAACGACTTCCCGAACCTGCGCGCGGTGGTCGAGCGCCACGACGCTGGGCTGTGCATCGACCCGACCGTCCCAGGCAGCATCGCCGCCGCGGTGCGCGCGCTGGCCGTCGACGGCGCACGCTACGGGCGCTGCGCCGAGGCCACGCGGAGCGCCTTCGCGCGGCACTTTGCCTACGAGCCGAACTTCGCGCCACTGGCGGAGATGCTGGAGGAGCGCATCGGGCAGCGCGCCGTGGCGGTGTGATGTGGGCAAGCCCATCGCTCTCTTCCTCTCCAACTACACGGCCGAGTACGTCATCAGCGCACGGGCGCGCTACTTCGCCGAGGCGATCAGCGATGTCTACAAGCCGGTTGTGGTCTACCGCGAAGGGCCGAAGGAGGAGGCGCTGCGGCAGTTCCTGGCCGCCGCTTGGCAGATGGCGCCGCACTTCATTTACGTCATGGAGGTCGGCTTCATCGGCGGCCTGGTGGCGCTGCTCGCCAAGCTGTCGCGCGGCGTGCCCTACATCGCCGACACCGCCGGCACGGCGATGGACGGCCTGCGCGCCAGCCGGCAGCCGCGCTGGCGGTGGCAGGCCGCCGACTGGGTCGAGCGGCGCATCTACGGCCACGCCGCGGGGGTCGCGGTGCGCGGCCTGCTCCAGAAGATCATCTTCGAGGCGCGCTACTACAACGACCGCGTCTACTACCTGCCGGAGAGCGTCGACACCGAGCGCTGGTGCCCCAAGGAGCGGCCCGACCTGCGGGCGGCGCTTGGTCTGGACGGCTGCCTCACCGTCGGCGTGATGGGCACGCTGGCCTGGTCGGACGCGCTCGACTGGGGCTACGGCAAAGAGCTGGTCGAGATGCTGCACCTCCTGCGCGACGAGCCGGTCAAAGGGGTGATCATCCCGGTGCGCTCGTCGCACGGCGGCTCGCAGCACGGCGAGGCCAAGCTGCGCGAGCTGATCGCGCGCCGTGGGCTGGACGACCGCGTGGTCTTCATCCGCGATGTGCCGCGCGAGGCCGTGCCCGACTACCTGAGCGTCGTCGACGTCTGCCTCTCAACGCAGACGGCCGACCCCGTCGGTGAGATGCGCACGAGCGCCAAGCTGCCGGACTACCTCGCCTGCGGCAAATTCGTCCTGGCCACGCGCGTCGGCACGGCGCGCTTCGTCCTGCCCGAGGAGATGCTGCTGGACTACCGCGGCCGCTACGACCCTCACTACCCGCAGCGGCTGGCCGAGCGCGTGCGCTGGATTCTGGCGCACCGCGACGCGCTGGCGCTGGGCAGCCGGGGCGTGGCGATCGCCAAAGAGCACTTCGAGTTCCGCAAGGTCGCCCAGGCGGCGCGGGAGATGATTCTCGAGTGCATCCCAGCGCCGGGGACAGTATGAAGGTCCTGCTCATCGGTCCGGCCTCGTTCCCCGGCGGCCTGGTCGGCAGCTACGCGCGGGCCTTCGGAAGGTTGGGCGAGGTGGTCGGCTTCGACACCGTCGCCGAGGGCATCGGGCCGCTGTACAGCCCGCTGGACACGCCGCTGGCGCGGGCCGCGCGCAAGGTGGCCCAGCACGTCAGCTACGCCGTCTTCCGTCGCAAGCTGCTCGCGCGGGCGCGCGCCGGGGCCTACGAGGGCGTCGGGCTGGTGGTCGACTTCGCCTCGAAGTGGCTCGACGCGCTCGCGCTAGGCGAGCTGCGCGCGCGGCTCAGCGTGCCCGTGTTCCACTTCAATGCCGACAGCCCCTTCGACGGCTTCAATGCGCACGCGAATCTGGCGCGCTGCATGCCGCTCTATGACTGCTACCTGACGCCGTACCGCGGGCTGATGCCGCGGCTGCGCGACCTCGGGGCGCGGCGCGTCGAGCACCTGCCCTTCGCCTGGGACGCGGACTTGCACCCGTACGTGCCAGTCGAGGCCGGCAAGACGTACAGCTACGGCCTGGCGTTCGCCGGAAGCTGGACGCCCGAGCGCGAGGCCTGGCTGGGCGCCGTGAGCGATCTCGACCTGACGATCTGGGGCCCACGCTGGGGCCGCGCGCGGTCGGAATACCTGCGTGCACGCGTGCGGCTGGGGCCGCTCGTCTTCGGCGGGTCGGCGCTCGCTACGGTGGCGCGCGCGGCGCGCATCAACCTGAACTTCCTGCGGCCGCAGTGCGCCGGCGCGCATAACATGCGCACGTTCGAGGTCACTGGTTCTGGCGGCTTCCTGCTCACCGAGCGCTCGGAGGAGCAGAGCGAGCTCTTCGCCGAGGGCGCGGAGATCGCCTGCTTCGCCAGCGTCGCCGAGCTGCGCGAGCAGGTCGCCTCCTACCTGCCGCGCGACGCGCTGCGCGAGCGCATGGCCGCCGCGGCGCACGCCAGGGCCACAGGTCACACGTACGTCCACCGCGCGCGGCAGGTGCTCGACCTGCACCGCGCGCTGGCCGGGACGACGGCCGTGGCCGCGGGCGAGGGCTAGGCGGTGGACGTCGTCCTGTCGAGCGCCGGGCGCTTCCACACGTTCGACCTCGGGCGGCAGCTCCTGCGGCGCGGCCACTTGCGGCGCATGTACACGGCCTATCCCTGGTGGAAGGTGGACGCCGACCTGCGGCCGCACGCGCGGGCTTTCCCGTGGCTGATGGCCGTCTACATGCTGAGCGAGCGCTGGAAGTGGTACGCCGTGCGCGACCGCGTACACTGGCCGCTGCTCGATACGTACGACCGCTGGGTGGCGCGGCAGCTCGAGCCGTGCGACGTGTTCGTCTCGCTGGCCGGCTTCGGGCTGCACAGCCACCGGCGCGCCAAGGCGCTCGGCGCGGCCACGGTCTGCGATCGCGGCTCGTGCCACATCGCCGTGCAGGAGGAGCTGCTCGGCGAGGAGCACGCCCGCCACGGCCTGCCGTTCAAGCCCTTCGACCGGCGCATCGTGGCCAAGGAGCTCCAGGAGTACGTCGAGGCCGACATCATCACCGTGCCCTCCAGCTTCGCCTACCGCTCCTACGTGGAGAAGGGCGTGCCGGCGGAGAAGCTGCGCAAGATTTCCTATGGGGTGGATCTACGGCTCTTCCGGCCCGTGCGCAAGGATGACGGCGTCTTCCGCGTGCTCTACGCCGGCGCGATGACCCTCCAGAAGGGCATTCCGTACCTGCTGGAGGCCCTGGCGACGCTGCGGCTGCCGAACTTCGAGCTGGTCCTGGTCGGTGGGCTGCACGACGAGGTCAAGCCCTTCTTCCAGCGCTACGAGGGCGGCTTCCGCTATCTGGGCATCCTCCCGCGCACGGAGCTCTATCGCGTCTACTCCCAGGCTTCGGTGTTTGCTATGGCCTCGGTGCACGAGGGCCTGGCCCTGGTGCAGGCGCAGGCCATGGCTTGCGGCCTGCCGGTCGTGGCGACGACCAACACCGGCGCTGAGGACCTGTTCACCGACGCCGTCGAGGGCTACATCGTGCCGGCGCGCGATCCGGTGGCGCTGCGCCAGCGCGTGCTCTACCTCTACGAGCATCCTGACGTACGGGAGGCGATGGCGCAGGCGGCGCAGCGGCGCGTCCATGCGCTCGGCGGCTGGGATGCCTATGGCGCGCTGGCGGTGGCCACGTACCGCGCGCTGCTGAGTGAGCCGCTCGCCAGAGTCGAGTCTTTGACAGGCGGCGCGGGCCGGGTGATGCACGACGAGAGCAGCGCATGATCGTCGGCGCCTTCACCGGGCTGCTGGGGCCTGGCGGGATCCAGATGATCAGCCGCCACACGGCAGCGGTGTTGACGGCGTTCACCGCGGCGCGCGGGCGCCCTGGGCGCGTGCTGAGCCTCAACGATCCGCCCGGAATCCACGAGCTCGCCGTGGACGGCTACGCTTTCCGGTTCGAGGGCTTTGGGCGTCACAAGGGACGGTTCACGCTGGCGGTCGCCTCGGCGGCACGGCGGACATCCTTGGCGTACATCGGCCATCCTAACCTCGCTCCGTTCGGGCTGCTGCTGCGGCTCGTTCGGCCGGCGGCCCGCTACGCTGTCGCGACGTACGGCATCGACGTGTGGGAGCGGCTGCCATTTCCTGGTCGCCTCGGTCTGCGTGGGGCGAGCATCGTAACGGTGCTCAGCGCGTTCACCGGCGAGCGGATGATCGCGGCGCAGCGGCTCGACCGGCGCAAGGTGCGCCTGGTGCCGCCAGCGCTCGACCCAACGCTCCTGCGGAGCGCCACCGCCGGGGACGATGCGCGAACTGCACTGCCGGCCGGGCGTGTCCTGCTGACGGTCGCGCGGCTGGCGGCGAGCGAGCGGCCGAAGGGCGTGGATACCGTCGTCCACGCGTTGCCACGCGTCCTCGAGGCGGTGCCCGACACGCTATACGTCGTGGTCGGAGACGGCGACGACCGCCCAGAGCTAGAGCGGCTCGCCGAGGAGAGCGGCGTGGCCCAGCGGGTCGTCTTCGCCGGCACGAAAGTCGGCGAGGAGTTGGCCACGTACTATC
>JACQUS010000379.1 GCA_016210125.1 Chloroflexota bacterium
GCCCCCCTACCCGCCGCCATCGCCGCGAACCAGGAGGCGCGCGGGCGGGTGCTGCTCGTCGTCAAGGGCTGCGCCGCCTGCCATGGCATCGACGGGCGCGGCAGCGCCGTCGGCCCGGCAATCGCCGGCTTCGGGCTCGACGACCTGCGCGAGAAGGCCTGGAAAGGGCCGGGCGGCATGCCCACGTACTCCGCGCTCAACCTAAGCGACGAAGACCTGGCGGCCATAGCCGCCTACCTCAGGAGGTAGGTAGGCAAAAAGTGGGGAGCAGTCCCAAAGGAGCGATGCCATAACAAGCGTCTGGCGGTCGGGAGCGGCCTGCCCGAGTGACAAGAGGAGGTGATTGCGATGGCTAAGCGCGAAGACATCTACAGACTGGCCTCGGTCGGCATACTAGCGGCGGCTCTCGCGCTGGTCAGCGGCTGCACGAGCGGCGTGCCGGAGAGCGAGTACGATGCGGTGAAGCAGCAGATGGCGGCACAAGAGCAGAAGGCCGTTGCGCTGCAGCAGCAGCTCACCACCAAGGACAAAGAGGCCGCCGAGCTGCAACAGAAGCTTGCCGCCGCCGAGCGGGCGGTCGCGGCACCGGCGAAGCCCGCTGCGGCCGCGCAGCAGCCAGCAGCCCCCAGCGACGTGACCATTCTGATCGGCGCGGTGAAGAAGGCCCCGCCGCCACCCGCGCCCCCGCCGGTGCCCGGGGCCCCGGCGGCGCCGAAGCCGCAGCCGCCGGCCTCGCTCTACGAGCCGGTGCCGTTCGCCTTCTACGTCGAGACCCTGGCGACCGCCAACGTCTACAAGTACGGCGTCGCGTCGACCGTGGCCTGCACACCGAGCAGCGTGTTCAAGCGCGGTATGCGCATCGTCTGGCGCTTCGAGGTCTTCGACACCTCGACCGGCAAGCGCCTCACCGACAAGGACGGCGCGACGATCAAGGTGCAGATTCCCAACGGCGATGAGGAGACGGCCCGCTTCTCCCAGCGCGCCGGCGGGCGTGTTCCCGACGCGCCGTTCATGTGGAGCGCCGCGTGGGACATCCCTCCGGACTACCCGCTGGGCTCCTTCGACTACGCCATCGCCGTGACGGCGAAGGACGGCCGGAAGGGCACGTTCAAGCAGCCAGCGCTCGTGAATCCCGCGCAAAACCTCGACAGCAAGGTGAAGATCATCAACTGACCGGGCGCGTCGGTGCGCAGAGGAGGTATACCGTGAAAACCTACGAGGGGCTTGCGCGGCGCCGGCTGCCGAGTGCCGTGCTCGCTCCCATTTTCGTTGGCCTGCTCGCCCTGCTGGCCGCGTGCGACGTCGGTCCGCGGGTGGAGTCCGCGGCGCCGGCGCTACAGCCCGCGGCGCCACCGGCCGCGGCTGGCGCCGCCGTGGCCCCCAGCGCGCAGAGCGCGGCGCCGGCGGCTACACCCGCTGCGGCCAAACCGGCGCCGCAGGCGCCGCTGAAGCTGCTCAAGGTTGCGCCCGTCGACGGCCACATCGGCGACTCGTTCACCATCGCCGGCGAGGGTCTGCCGGCGAACGCGCAGGTGCAGTTCTTCTGGGCGACGATGGACGGCACCTTCGACACCAAAGTCCACCTCGAGACGGTCGAGTTCTACGAGCGGAAGTTCGCCGCCAAGCGCATTCCCTTGGGCCGGGCCACCACCGACGCACAGGGCGCGATGAGCGCACGCCTCACCGTCCCGGACGACTACGGCGAGATTCACGACATCTACGCCGCGGTGGACGGGCAGGACGTCGCCCGCGGTGGCTATCGCGTGCTGCCCGAGTTCTCGGTGTCGCCCCTCGAGGGGCCGATTGGCACGCCGATCGTCATCCGCGCGAGGGGGCTCGGCTGGAAGAACTGGGAGAGCACCTGGGCCGTCTCCTGGGACAACAAGTACGCCGGGTTCATCTCCGCCGTGACCACGCGCGGGACCGCCGTGGCCGTGGTTCGCGCCGCCGGCCCGATCGGTAAGCGCATGATCGACATCTGGCACGCCGGCCAGACGGTGCCCTATCTGAACTGGGAGCAGTCGCCCCAGGCGCACATCCCCATCTTCCAATACACGTTCAATGTGACCAAGGATGCCGGCCCACCGCAGGCGGCCGTCGAGTGGCCGGAGGGTGCCGTCCCCGCCATCGACCCGGTGGCCCCGCGAACCACGGCGAACGTAAGCGCGCTGTCGCGCGCCGTGCAGATCGGGGCGACGATCGCGCCACCCGCCGGGCCGATCCTCTCGCGGGCGACCCTGCGCGGGACGGCGTTGCCACCGAACGCGCCCGTCGAGCTCTTCTGGATGACCGCCAGGGGCAGCCGCACGAGCGGGCTGGGGTGGGCTCTGGCGGAGCTACCCCTGGGCAAAGCGGTCACCGACCAGGCTGGCGTACTGGCCCTCGACTTTCAGGTCCCCGACGACCTCGGCGGCTGGCACACTGTGAAGGTGGTCCAGGGTGACAAGATCCTCGCCGAAGTGCCGTACCTGATCCAGCCCAGCCTCGTGGGCGTCACGCCGACTCGCGTGAAGGTGGGCGAGACGTTCAAGGTGCAGATCAAGGGCGTCGGCTGGACCGAGCTCGACAACATCTACACCGTGGTGTACGACAACAGCTACGTCGGCTTCGCCTGCGGCTTCAACAGCAACGGTGATGTCACGGTGAACCTACGCGCTTCCGGCGTACCCGGGACGCACCTTGTCGACCTCTACCCCGCGATCTACCAGGGCCACGGGAAGCCGCCGTGGCTTTACGACACGCCGCAGCTCACCGCACTGCGCGACCACCCGGGGCTGGCCTTGGGCTACCGGCTGCCGATCTTCCGGCTGGCCATCGAGGTGATCGAGTAGCGCCATCGGCAGCACCGTCGGAAGGGCGGAGGAGCGCGACCACTGCACGGTCGCGCTCCGAGCCCGTGCTCGAAGCGGCGACGCGAGCGGCTCGCCGACGCCCTCGACAGAAGGTCTCTGGAAGGTATCTAGATGGAGGAGCGCTGTGGCGACAGCGCGCATTACGGTCCTGCTGGCGGTGCGCTCCTCCTGGCTGCTGCGGGCGTATAAAGACCTGATTGCCAGCGAGCAGGACCTGGATGTCGTGGCGGATGCGTGCGATGGCTGCGCGACATTGGCCGCCGCGCTACGAACGAAGCCGCGCGTGGCCGTGCTCGACTTCCGCTTCGCGGACGACAGCGGACTCCGCGTGGCTCAGCGTATCCGCGTGCACTGCCCAGCCACATACGTCATTCTGCTGAGCGACGACGCCGCGGACGAATACCAGCGCGCCGCGCGGGATGCCGGCGCCAGCGCGTGCGTCGCCAAGACGGCCTTTGGCTCACTCGTCCAGACGATCAAGGATGTGGCTGCCGTGGGATCGGCCAAGGAGACGGGCCCATCGTAGGCCACGCGACCGGGATTGTTCGTGGTCGGGGGCAGTGGACTTGAACCACCGACCTCACGGTCCCGAATTGTCCGCCGCCTACCGCAGCGTGCCGCACGCGCTGCTGAAAACCCCATGAGGAAGCCACAAACGGGCACACGGCGCGGTTGACATAGCGCACCGTTCCGCCCCATTCCGCAAGGCATTGGGCATACAAATGGGCGTACGGAGCCGGGCCGGGCTGCGCGCCAGGAGGCCGCGAACCGCGCCGCTGGGGGCGCCGCGAGGTGTGAGCAGGCGGCGCATCGCATCACGGTGGGCGCAGCGCCTTAGTGCTACAATACCAGCGAGGCCGGGTGGTGGTTGGCCGCCGCCCGCAAGCTGCTGGCGCCGCGACGCCGGCAGGCCCGGCCGCTTCTTCAGCTCTCGCGGGGGTGCGCGTGCTACTCGGCCCGAACCGTGCGGTGGTCGTCGAGTCAATAATCACGGTTGCGTTTGCGGCCTTTGCGATGAAGGTCGCTGAGTGGGGGCTCCCCGTCGGCTTTGGCTGGGTCATGGTCGGCGATCCCACGGCACCGAAACACTCGCCAGTCTTGGGTGCAGCCCTAGCGGCAGCGATCGTGGGGGCTATGCTCATTCCTCCCGCGACGCGCGGCCCGTGGGTGAAAAACGTCGTCTTGCGGCTTTTGCGCTCGTTTGCTCTGGCTCTGATAGCGATGTTCCTCACGTCGAGAGTGCCCATGTTCAGCCCGCGGGAGATGTGGGCGGGCATTATTGGGATCTCTTGGATCAGTTTCGTAGGGACGTTCACCTCCCGGGCCGTGCGTCAAACGCTCACGCGCGCCGTTCGACGCGGCCGCAGGCCGGGCAGCGGCGTGGTCCCCGACTTCGCCACGAGGATGCCCCGAGTCTACTGGGAGCTCTTCGACGCGAGGTGTGAGCCACCCCGCGCGGCTGACGTGGCCGCTGCGATGGGCATATCCGAGCGGACATTCCACGAGTACAAGCAGCGCCACGGGCTGCCCTGGCCGCCTAACCGCCCCGCCTGATTATCCGCATATTTCCGCAGGCATTCTCGCAGTTATTCGCACACGCCCGCGCCTGCCATAGCGGTACATCTGGGGTAGCGGAGCGCGGAGCGTGCGGATGCGAGTCCAAATCACCGTGCCTGACCCCCTGTGGCGGCGGCTGTGCGAGGCGGCCGCGGCCGAGTGCCGCTACCCCCGGCAGCAGCTTGAGCTCATTGTGCGGCGTGCCCTCGCGGCGCTGCGGCCCAAGGACGTGCCGGGCGCCCCGACCGAGGTCGAGCGGTGAGCCCGCCGGGCACTCTGGCCGCGGCGCTGCGCGACGCCGCCGCTGCCCTCGCCCGGGCGGCCGAGCTGGTGGGCCAGGCGGCGCCCCAGGCGCCGGCCCCGCCTCCCGACGTGCCCTGCGCGCTGAGCGTGGCCGAGGCCGCACGGCGCCTGGGCGTCTCGCGGGATACGGTCGAGCGCCGCATCCGGGCCGGCGGCCTGCGGGCCGTGCGCCTCGCCGGCCGCGTCCTCATCCCGGCTGCCGAGGTGGACCGCCTGCTCGCCGACGGGGCGCGGCGGTGAGCGCGGCGGCGACGGCCGCCCTGCTCGCGGCCGCGCGGCGCTATCGTGAGCGTGGGCTTAGCGTCGTCGCCGTGAGCGGCAAACGCCCTACCGACCGCTGGGCGCGGTACATTGACGAGCTGCCCGGGCCGCTGGAGCTCGAGGCGCTCTTCAGCGCCAGTGAGCGCCACGAGCCGACCGGGCTGGCGGTCGTGCTCGGGGCGGCGACCTGGGCGAACCACCCGGGCTTGTTCGTGGTCGAAATCGAAGCTCGCCACCGCGCCGAGGCCGAGCTGTGGCTAGACGAGCACTTGCCCAACTGGCGCGCTGGCCTGGTGGCCCAGAGCGGCGGGGGGAGTCTCCATCTTTACCTGGCGGCGCCGGCCGAGGTGGCGACCCGGACGTTCAAATGGGGCGAGGTGCGAGGTCGCGGCTCGGTGACGGTCCTGCCGCCAAGCCTACATCCGAACGGCCGCCCGTACCACTGGCTCAGCAAGGGCGAGCCGCTGCGCGTCGAGCCCGACGCGCTCGCGCTGCCTGGCGCCGAAGCGGGCCGCCGGGCCTACGGAGCGCTGGGCGAGGGGCCGGTCGGGGAGGGAAGGCGGAATGGTACGCTCACCTCGCTGGGGGGCGCGCTGCGCCGCTCCGGCCTCGACGCGGCGATCATCGAGGCGACCCTGCAGCACCTCAACGCCCAGCGCTGCGAGCCCGCACTGCCTGAGGACGAGGTGGCCAGCATCGCGGCGAGCGTGAGCCGGTACGAGCCGGGCGCGCCGTGGCAGCCGACGCCGGCGGGAGCCGAGCGGGGTGGACTGTCGCCCGTCGTGGTGAAACTGGCCGACGTGCAGCCGGAGCAGGTGCGCTGGCTTTGGCCGGGGAAGATCCCGCTGGGCAAGGTGACGGTCCTCGACGGCGATCCCGGCCTCGGCAAATCGCTGGTCACGCTCGACCTCGCGGCGCGCACCTCGACCGGGTGCCCGATGCCCGACAGCACACGCGGCCTCGGCGCTCCCGCTGGCGTCGTCTTGCTGAGCGCCGAGGACGACTTGTCGGACACGATCAGGCCTCGGCTCGACGCCGCAGGGGCAGATTGCTCGCGCATCGTTGCGCTGACGGCAGTACGTGTAGACGACAAAGAGCGCTTCGCGACGCTCGCCGACATCGCCGCCATCCGCGAGGCCATCGTGCGCGTCGGCGCGAAGCTCGTCATCATTGACCCGCTGATGGCCTACATCGCGACCGACGCGCACGTGGACGCCGATGTGCGCTCGCGCCTGGCGCCGCTGACGAAGCTGGCCGCTGAGCTCGGCGTGGCCGTCGTCGTCATCCGTCATTTGAACAAGGCCGGTGGTGGGAACGCGCTGTACCGCGGCGGCGGCAGCATCGGCATCATCGCTGCTGCACGCTCCGGGCTACTCGTCGCCCGGGACCCCGAGGACGCGACCGGCGAGCGGCGCATCCTGGCATGCACGAAGAGCAACCTGGCGAAGATGCCGCCCGCCTTGGCCTATCGCATCGTGGCCAACGCGGACGGCGCGGTGCGCGTCGAGTGGATCGAGGAGACGGCGCACACGGCCTCGCAGCTCCTGGCGGCGCCGACTGGAGACGATGAGCGCGGCGCGATGGATGAGGCGAAGGACTGGCTGCGCTCGGAGCTCATGACCGGGGCGCGGCCATCAAAGGTCCTGCAACGCGAAGCGCGTGGCGCGGGCATCGCCGATATCACCCTCAGGCGCGCGCGGGAAGCCCTCGGCATCCGGCCTCAGCGCGTCGGGTACGGCAGCGCGGGCGAGTGGATGTGGGCGCTGCCCACCACTGCGGAGCAAGCGAGCAGCAAACCTAAGATGCTCAACATGCCCATAGATGCTCACCCCAAAAGTATGAGCATCTATGGAGACGATGAGCATCTAAGCTCCCCTGCACGCTCGCTTGGCCTCGAGGAGGGGGAGCTATGACCGCTGCTGCTGCGCTGCTCGCCGATCTGCGCGCGCGTGGCGTCGAGCTGGTGGCTGCTGGCGACCGGCTGCGCTGGCGCGCTCCGGCCGGCGTGCTGAGCGAGCAGGACCGCGCGGCGCTGGCCGAGAACAAGAGCGCGCTACTGCGGCTGTTGGCTGCCAAGGGCGCCGCTGTCGCCGAGGCGAACTACCGCGCCGACCCGCGGCCCGACATCGCGCACGATCATCAGCGATGGACGCACCTGTTGGCGTGTGCCTTCGCCCTGGACGGCCACGACCCAGGCGGCGTCTACGGTGCACTGCACGGGCTGCGCTGCCTCGGCGCGCGGCTCGCCGACGACGGCCACGGCCTGCGGCTGCTACCCGGCGAGCTGGCGCACGAGGAGTACCGCGCGCTGCGTCAGCGCTGGCTGGTGCCACACCGCGAGGCGCTGACGCTGCTGCTGGGTGAGCTGGGGCCCGCTGGCGGGGGTGCGGCGTGAACCGGGCCTCCAGTGGCAACGCGCCCCGCACGGGGAGAACGCTACCCCCGCGCGCGCGATGGACACGTTGGACCGTTAAGGGAGGTCGTCGCTGCCACGCTCGTACGTGAGCCATACCGCCGCCGTCCGCGCCGCCGTCACCGCCGAGCTGCTCGCCGGGGATAGCCAGCGCCGTGTCGCCGAGCGCCACGGCGTGCCCCGTAGCACGGTGGCCAATTGGGGCGCAGCCCTGCCCGAGGACATGCGCGACGCCCTGCGGGCCAATCATGGCTGGCAGGACCTCGCCGCTCAGGTGCTGGAGACCGGCCTCCTCGCGCTCGGCCGCGCCCTGGCCCGTCTCGACGAGGCCCCGGCCGCCGA
>JACQUS010000381.1 GCA_016210125.1 Chloroflexota bacterium
ACGGCTCGGCGGCCGTCGGCGAGCGCGTGATTGTCGTCGACGGCGGCGAGAACTTCTGGCCGCAGTGCAGCACCGCCGAGGCGCTGGCGGCGCGGGGCAAGCGGGTCGAGCTGCTAAGCCCGGGGATGTGGGTTGGCGCGGAGATAAACAGCGGCT
The DNA here is from genome assembly GCA_016210125.1 of Chloroflexota bacterium. Classification (GTDB taxonomy): domain Bacteria; phylum Chloroflexota; class UBA6077; order FW602-bin22; family JACQUS01; genus JACQUS01. The sequence goes on from JACQUS010000381.1 coordinate 157, forward strand.
TCATCCCGCTGCTCTACCGGCGCTTCCGCGAGGGCGGCATCCGGCTGACGCCGCAGGTGCGGCTGGCCGCCGTCGAGGATGGCGCGGTGGTCGTGGCTGACGTCTTCACCGGCGAGCGGCGGCGCATCGACGGCGTGGACACGGTGGTGCTGGCGATGGGCAGCGTCGCCGACGACGGGCTGTACCACGCGCTGAAGGGCCGCGTGGCCGAGCTGCACGCGGTCGGCGACTGCGTCGCGCCGCGGCGGCTGGACGCGGCGGTCCGCGAGGGCTTCCTGGCGGGGCAGGCGATTTGACCTCACCCCCTCTACTCGCCCTCTCCGCAAGCAGAGAGGGGGACGGGAGGTGAGGTGATTACGGCGAGTACACAGAGGAAAGGAGAACGCGGCGGTGAAAATCAACGGCGTGACCATCCGGCGCTCGTACTTCGAGGCCCCCACGATGGACGACCGCAAGTGGGGCAAGGTCCCGGAGATACCGGCGGACGTGTTTCTGGCCGACATGGAGGACAGCGTCCCGCCGAACCTGAAGGAGAAGTCCCGCTACAAGGTCGTCGACCTCATCAAGGACCCCAGCTTCTTCGAGGGGCGCGAGTTCATCTGCCGGCCGAACCACCCGTCGACGTCGTGGGGTCGCGAGGACATCGAGGCCCTGGCCGAAGCCAAAGCCCCGTTCATCCTCTACCCCAAGGCCCGTACCGCCGACGAGATCCGCGAGCTGAAGCGCACCTTCGACCGCCACGGGGCCACGCCGGAGATCCACGTCATCATCGAGACGCCACAGGCCGTCCTGCACCTAGAGGAGATCGCCGAGGTGCCGGGCGTCACCGGCCTGACCTGGGGTCCCGGCGACTTCTCGATGGAGACGCGTATCTCGCTCACCGACGGCCGCCACGCCTTTCGCGAGGGCTTCCTCTACGGCCGCTCGAAGACGCTCATCACCGCGCGCGCCTTCGGCCACGAGGCCGTCGAGGGCATCTTCGTCGCCGACCTCAAGGACCTCGACGCCGTCCGCGCAGAGGTGCGCATCTCGAAGCTGTTCAGCTTCGACGGCAACATGACCTTTTACCCGCCGCACGTGCCGATCTTCAACGAGGCCCACACGCCGACCGAGGAGGAGGCGCGCTGGGCGCGGCGCGTCGTGGAAGTCTACGAGGCCGAGCGCGACGCCGGCCACGGGGCCATCACCCTCGACGGCAAGTACATCACCGTCCACCAGTACAGCCTGGCCAAGCGCGCCGTGCGCGTCGCCGACGCCCTGGGCATCGGCTAGCGGCGCGGGAACGACATATGCAGAGAGGGCTACCGGGCTACCGCCCCCTCTGAATGGTCCACTCGGTGGGGTGGAGTGGAGCCAGCCACAGGAACCTATGCGAAGGAGAAGGGCGCGTGAGCGTGCAGCCAGGCCCGCCGAAGGCGCTGGAAGGCGTGCGGGCGCTCGACCTGGGCATCTTCCTGGCCGGGCCGTTCTGCTCGACGCTCCTCGCCGAGTTCGGCGCCACGGTCTACAAGGTCGAGCAGCCGGGCGCGGGCGATCCCATGCGGCGCATCGGCGGGCCGGAGGCCATGGCCCAGGGCCGCAACCTCTGGTGGGCGCAGGAGAGCCGCAACAAGAAGAGCGTCACCTGCGACCTCCGAACGCCGCGCGGCCAGCAGCTCATGCGCGACCTGGCGCAACACGTCGACGTCGTCGCGGAGAGCTTCCTGCCGGGCACGCTTGAGGGCTGGGGCCTCGGCTACGACGACCTACGGGCCATCAACCCGGGCATCATCTTGGTGCGCGTCTCTGGCTTCGGCCAGAGCGGGCCGAACCGCCAGCGGCCCGGCTTCGCGCGCATCGCGCAGGCGTACGCCGGGCTGACGTACCTGGCCGGCGAGTCCGGCGGCCCTCCGCTTACGCCCGGCTCGACCTCGCTGGCCGACTATGGCGCCGGGCTCTTCGCCGCCTTCGGCACGCTCGTCGCGCTCCAGCACCGCCAGCGCACCGGCGAGGGCCAGGTCGTCGATATGGCGCTCTTCGAGAGCATCTTCAGGCTGATGGACACCCTGGCGATCGTGTACGGCGTCCACGGTGTGGTGCGCGACCGCCTGGGTCGCTTCACGCCGCTGGCCGCGCCGCACGGGCAGTACCCGACCAAGGACGGACGCTGGGTGACCATCGCCTGTATCACCGACCAGCAGTTCGCCGGCCTCGTCGCCGGCCTCGGCCGCCCGGAGCTGGCCGCGGACGAGCGCTTCCAGAGCGGGCGCAGCCGCGCCGCGCACGGCGACGTGCTGAACGCCCTGGTCGAGGAGCTGACGGCGCGGCACACGCTCGCCGACATCCTCGACTTGCTCGACCGCCACGGCGTGCCAGGGTGTCCCGTCAACAGCATCGCCGACATCTTCGCCGACGCGCACTTCTGGGAGCGCGGCGACCTGGTGCGCGTGGCCGATCCCGTCCTGGGCGACATCGCCGTGCCAGGGCCGGTGCCGCATCTGAGTCGGACGCCGGGGCGCATCGAGCACCTCGGCCCGGTCGCGCCCGGCGAGCACAACGCGGAGGTCTACTGCGGCGTGCTGGGGCTGTCCGCGGCGGAGCTGGAGGCGTTGCAACGCGCAGGAGTGATCTAGGTTAGGACGTTGCGACCTAACCCCCCGGCCCCCTTCCCGGCGCGGGAAGGGGGAGAAGAGGGGATGAGGTATCGAGGGAGCGCAAGCGATGGCTGCTGACGTCGTCGTCGTCGGGACCGGCAACGCCGGCCTGTGCGCGGCGCTGGCCGCGCGCGCGTGCGGCGCCGAGGTCGTGGTGCTCGAGAAGGCCCCGCCGACGCACCGTGGCGGCAACTCGTACTACTCTTCGGCCGTCTTCCGCTTCGTCTACCGTGGCATGGACGACATCCTCGCTCTGGCCCCCGACCTGTCGCCGGCCGAGCTGGAGCGCATGGACGTCGGCGCCTACAGCGAGGCTGACTTCTTCGACGACCTCATGCGCGTGACTGACTACCGCAGCGACGCCGACCTGGCCGACGTGCTCGTCCGCGAGTCCTACCCGACGATGTGCTGGTTCCGCGACCTCGGCCTGCGCGCCGTGCCCCTCTGGGGCGTGCAATGGGCTCAGGGCAGCAAGCACCGGTTCTTCCCGGGCTTGGTCCTCGAGCTCGTGGGCGGCGGCCCCGGCCTCGTCGACGGCCTGCTGGCCGCCGCCGAGGCCCGCGGCGTGGCCGTGCGCTACGAGAGCATGGTCGTCGCGCTGCGCCAGGACGCACGCGGGCGCGTCACCGGCCTGCGCGTGAAGACGGCCGCCGGCGGCGTGGAAGACATGGCCGCCAAGGCGGTTGTCCTAGCCAGCGGCGGCTTCGAGGCCAACGCGGAGATGCGTGCCACCTACCTCGGGGCCGGCTGGGACCTCGTCAAGGTGCGCGGCACGCGCTACAACACCGGCGAGGCCATCCGCATGGCGCTGGACATCGGCGCGCAGCCCTGCGGGCACTGGAGCGGCTGCCATGCCGTGGCCTGGGATGCGAACGCGCCGCCCTACGGCGACCCGGCTCTCGGCGACGTGTACCGGCGACACTACTATCCTTACGGCATCATCGTCAACGTCGACGGCGAGCGCTACGTCGACGAGGGCGCCGACATCCGCTACTACACCTACGCCAAATATGGCCGGCAGATCAGCAAGCAGCCGCGCATGCTCGCCGCGCAGGTCTTCGATGCCAAGATTGCCGACCTCCTGCCGCCGGAGTACCGCCGGCGCGAGGCCGCGCGCTTCACGGCCAGCACGATCGAGGAGCTGGCCGACAAGCTGGGCATCGGCCGCGCGGCGCTGGCCAAGACGGTCCGCGACTTCAACGCCGCCGTGCAGCCCGGCGAGTTCAACCCGCGGGTCAAGGACGGCAAGCGCGCAGTCGGCATCACACCACCGAAGTCCAACTGGGCGCTGGCTATCGACACGCCGCCGTTCCTCGGCTTCCTGGTGACGCCCGGCATCACGTTCACTTTCGGCGGGCTGAAGACTAGCCCGCGAGGCCAGGTGCTCGACACGATGGACCAGCCCATCCCTGGTTTGTACGCCGCCGGCGAGCTGGTCGGCGGGCTGTTCTACGACGGCTACCCCGGCGGCAGCGGGCTCATGGCCGGGGCTGTCTTCGGCCGCGTCGCCGGCCGCAGCGCCGGCCAGGCGGCGAAGGGAGAGGGCTGACGCGACGGCGCTCTGGTTCAGTCCAGAGCGGGCTTTGCCCCTTTTGGACCGAACCCTGGGATGGGGTGGGGCGGGGCCAGCGATGCAGAAGGAGATAGCCTGTGGGCATTCGGCTAGCCATCGACATCGGCGGGACGTTCACCGACCTGGCCGCCTACGTCGAGGAGACCGGCCAGCTCGTCTTTACCAAGTCCTCGACCACGCCGCGCGAGCTGACCGAGGCCATGGTGCGCTGCCTCGACAAGGCTGGCGTGGCGGCCAGCGGCGTCGAGACATTCATCCACGGCTCGACCATCGGCATCAACACCATCATCCAGCGCACGGGCCCGCCGACGGCGCTGATCACCACCAAGGGCTTCCGCGACGTCTACGAGATGGGCCGCCGCAACCGGCCGGAGATCTACGACCTCTTCTTCCACCGGCCGCGGCCGCTCGTGCCGCGCGACCTGCGCTACGAGGTCGTCGAGCGCCTGAGCTCGGAGGGCCAGGTCAAGGTAGCGTTAGACGAGCAGCAAGTCCGTGATGTGCTGCGGCAGATGGGCCAGCGCGGTATCGCGGCCGTCGCCGTCTGCCTGCTGCACTCGTATGCCAACCCCGACCACGAGCAGCGCGTCGGCGCGCTGGCACGCGAGCTGCTGCCCGAGGCCTTCGTCTCGGTGTCCAGCGACATCCACCGCGAGTACCGCGAGTACGAGCGCACCTCGACGACGGTGATGAACGCCTACCTCGGCCCGGTGGTCGGCCGCTACCTGCAGCGGCTGGGTGAGCGCCTCAGCGAGCTGCGCTTCGGCGGGCGCATCCTGATCATGCAGTCGAGCGGCGGGGTCATGAGCCTCGACGCCGCGGCCAAGCAGCCGGTGCGCATTATCGAGTCCGGGCCGGCTGGCGGCGTCGCCGGGACGCTCTACCTCTGCGAGCAGCTTGGCTACCGCAACGCCATCGCCTTCGACATGGGCGGCACGACGGTCAAGGCCTGCCTCATCGACAACGGCCGCGCCAAGGTTACGACCGACTACTATGTCGGCGGGCGCGTCACCGGCCTTCCGGCCCAGGTGCCGTTTCTCGACCTCATCGAGATCGGCGCCGGCGGCGGCAGCCTGGCGTGGGTCGATCCGGTCGGCGCCCTGCGCGTCGGGCCGCTGAGCGCTGGGGCCGACCCCGGCCCGGCCTGCTACGGCCTCGGCGGCAGCGAGCCGACGGTCACCGACGCCAACGTGCTCGTGGGCAAGATCGACCCGGCGCGCTTCCTCGGCGGCGAGATGCCGCTCGATCGCCGGCTGGCCGAGGAGGCCGTGGCCCGCGTCGGCCAGCGCGTTGGCCTCGACCCGCTCCAGACGGCCAACGGCATCGTGCGCATCGCCAACGCCATGATGGCCCGCGCCATCTCCAAGGTCTCGGTCGAGCGCGGCTACGACCCCCGCGACTTCGCCCTCGTGGCCTACGGCGGCGGCGGGCCGATGCACGCCACCGCCCTGGCGCGCGAGCTGCAGATTCCGCATGTCGTCGTGCCGCAGGCCCCAGCCGAGTTCAGTGCCCTGGGCATGCTCTGCACCGACCTGCGCCACGACTTCACGCGGACCGCGCCGACGTCGATCGCCGACCTGCCGCCGGCCGAGCTCGAGGCGCGCTTCGCCGCGCTGGAGCTCGCCGCCGCCGAGCAGCTCGCCGCCGAGGGCGTCGACGGCGCGCGCTTCGCCTGCGTGCGTACGGCCGACGTGCGCTATGTCGGGCAGTTCCACACCATCGGCATCGGCGTACCCAGCCGCGTCGCCGGCCGCGCCGACCTCGACGGCATCAGCCAGCGCTTCCACGAGGCGCACGACGCGGCCTACGGCCACGCCGCGCCGCGGGAAGCGACCGAGATCATCAACCTGCGGCTGGCAGCGCTGGTGCGCCTGGCCAAGCCGCAGTTCCCGCCTTTGGAGCGCGACGGCCAAGGCCCGCCGCCGGCTGCCTACCTGGGCCGCCGCCGCGTGCTCTGGGAGGACGGCTCCTGGCACGACTGCCCGATCTACGAGCGCGAGGCCCTGCGCGCCGGCAACGTCGTGGTCGGTCCGGCCGTGGTGCACGAGCGCGCCTCGGTAATCCCCATCGGCCCGCACGACCGACTGGAGGTCGACGCCGTGGGCCACCTGCACATCGCTATTCACGGAGGAAAGTAGATGACCGAGACCGTCGGGACCCGCGCGGCCGTAGATCCGGTGACCGTCGATCCGGTGACCATCGAAGTCGTGCGCCACGCCCTCCTGGCCGGCGCCGAGGAGATGATGGCCAACCTCAAGCGCGCGGCCTACGGCGCGCACATCTACGAGGTGGCCGACTGCGTCACCGGCCTATTCGACGCCGAGGGCAACACGCTGGCCCTCTCGCCCGGCAGCCCGATGATGCTGGTGGACCTCGGCGCCGTCGTGCGCGACGGCCTCCAGAAGCTCGGCCGCGCGCGCATGCGGCCCGGCGACGTCCTCGCGTCCAACGATCCCTACACGCTGGGCACGCACTCCAGCAACATGGCCCTCTACTCGCCGATCTTCCTCGACGGCCAGCTCGTGGCCTTCACTGCCACGCGCGCCCACTGGATCGACACCGGCGGGTCCGTGCCGGGCGGCAAGTCCTTCGACATCAGCGAGATCTGGCAGGAGGGCTTCCAGTTCCGGCACATCAAGCTCTTCGACCGCGGCGAGCCAGTCGAGGACTTCATGCGCTTCATCGCCGACAACGTGCGCGTGCCCGAGACGGTGCTGGGCGACATGCGCGCCCAGGTGGCCGCCTGCCGCACCGGCGAGCGGCGCTACGTTGCCCTGCTGGAGAAGTTCGGCGTGCCGACCGTCGAGGCGGCCGTCGCCGAGATGTTCCGCCAGGGCGAGGAGCTGGCCCGCCGCGAGGTCGCCCAGATGCCTGACGGTAGCTACAGCGCCGAGGCCCTCCTGGACGACGACGGCGTCGTGCTCGGCAAGCACATCCCCATCCGCGTCACGGTGGTCATCCGCGGCAGCGAGATGGTGGTCGACTACACGGAGATGAGCGAGCAGGTGCCGGGGCCGATCAATACGGGCGTCGCCTCGGGCCAAGGCATCGCCTGCTTCGTCTTCAAGGCCGTCACCACGCCCCACGACCCGCCGCACGAGGGCCACTTCCGCCCGCTGCGGGTGATCCTGCCGCCGGGCAAGATCATCAGCGCCCAGCCGCCGGCGCCGACCTGCTGGTGGTCCAAGGTCACCAACACGACCATGGACACCATCCTGGCCGCGCTGGCCCAGGCCATCCCCGAGCGCGTGCCGGCGGCGCACTTCGGCGACATCCCGCTGGTGATGCTCTCCGGTCGCGACCCTCGCCACGGCGGCAAGAAGTTCATCTTCTTCAACCCGACGCCCGGCGGCTACGGCGCGCGGCCCTACGAGGACGGCGAGAGTTGCACGCACTCGCTGCACGAGGGCGACATGCTCAACGTACCCATCGAGGTCGAGGAGCACGAGTTCCCCGTCCAGACCGAGTACGTCACGGTGCGCGCTGACAGCGAGGGCGCGGGCCGCTACCGCGGCGGCTTCGGCTACGAGCTGTGCTTCCGCATGCTCGCCGACGCGCAGATCTTCGTCGGCGTCGAGCGCAACACCTGCCCGCCGTGGGGCATCGCCGGCGGCCAGGCGGCGGAGCCGAACACCTTCGTCATCCGGCCTGACAGCGGCGCGGAGCGCGTGGTGCTCAAGGGCCAGCACGTGCGCCTCGACTCGAGCATGGTCTCCATCATGCGCAGCGGCGGCGGCGGCGGGTACGGCGACCCGCTGGCGCGTGAGCCGGAGCGGGTGCTGGAGGACGTGCGCCTGGGCTACATCAGCGTCGAGCGCGCGCGCTCGGCCTACGGCGTGGTCATCGACCCGCAGACGCTGGCCCTCGACGCGGCAGCCACGGAGACCCTGCGCCGCGCCCGGTGGAGCGGCTAGCATGAGCGCGTTTTTCCCGCACCTCTTCGCGCCGCTGCACCTGCGGCACCTGGAGCTGAAGAACCGCGTCGTCTGCCTGCCGCACGGCACGGCCTTCGGCGAGGACAACCTGCCGACGCCGCGCAACGTCGCCTACTATCGCGACCGCGCGCGCGGCGGCGCGGGCCTCATCATCACCGAGGCCACGCCGGTGCACCCGACGGGCGTGAACCACCCGCGCAAGTTCGCCATCTACGACCAGCGCGCGATGCCTATGCTCCGGCAGCTCACCGATGCCGTGCACCAGGAAGGCGTGCCGGTCGTGGCCCAGCTCTTCCATATCGGCCGCGCGCACTCGGCCTTCCACCAGCGGCGCGAGCTGTGGGCGCCGTCAGCGATCCCGGCCCCGGGCGTGCTCGAGGTGCCGCACGAGATGGACGCGGACGACATCGCCGAGCTCATCGCGGCCTTCGCGCAGTCGGCCGTGCACGCCAGTCGGGCCGGCTACGACGGCGTCGAGGTCCACGCGGCCAACGGCACGCTGCTCCAGCAGTTCCTCTCGCCATGGTCGAACCGCCGCGAGGACGCCTACGGCGGCAGCCCGGAGAGCCGCCAGCGCCTGGTGCTGGAGGTCGTCGACGCGGTGCGCCGCGCGGTGGGGCAGCAGGCCGTGGTGGGCATCCGCATCTGCGGCGACGAGCTGATCCCCGACGGCTACGACGACGCGCAGATGAAGGCCTTCGCCCGCGCGCTGGAGCAGACCGCGCAGCTCGACTACGTCTCGGTCACCGCCGGGGTGCGCGGGATGTACGTTGGCGACGCGACAGTGCCCTACGGGGCGGTCGTCTACCTGGCCGAGATGATCAAGAAGACCCTCGGCCTGCCGGTCATCACGGCTATGCGCATCCGCTCGCCGCGCCTGGCCGAGGATATTCTGGCCGCCGGGCGGGCCGACCTGGTCGGCCTGGCCCGCGCGCTGATCGCCGACCCCGAGTGGCCGAACAAGGCGCGCGCGGGCCGCGCCGACGAGATCCGCTACTGCACCGGGGCACTTCAGGAATGCCGCCGCGCCCACCCGAAGGTCGGCCGCATCGCCTGCGCCGTGAACGCCGCCGTCAGCGAGGAGGAGACGCTGGGGATTGGCACTTTCACGCCCGCCGCGCAGCCGAAGCGCGTGGTGGTCGTCGGCGGCGGGCCGGCGGGCCTGGAGGCGGCGCGCGTCGCCGCGTTGCGCGGCCACCAGGTGACGCTGCTGGAGCGCGCGGACGAGCTTGGCGGGCAGCTCCGGGTCATGACGCGCATCCCGGCGCTGGCCGAGTTCGGCGAGCTGACGGCCTTCCTGACGCACCAGCTCCAGAAGCTCGGCGTGGACGTGCACCTGCGCAGCGAGGCTACGCCGGAGGCCGTGCTGGCCCTCCGGCCCGACGCGGTGATCGTGGCCACCGGCTCGTGCCCGGCGCTGCCGGAGCTGCCGGGCACCGGCCCCGAGACAGCCCTCACGGCCCACGCGGCGCTCGAAGGCACCGTGCCGGGGCCGCACGTCGTCGTGGTCGACGCCTTCGGCGGCTGGGAGACCTGCGGCACGGCCGAGGTCCTGGCGCGGCGCGGACTGCGCGTCAGCGTCGTCTCGCCGCTGCGCTGGATCGGCGTCGACATCCCGTTCGAGAGCTTGGGCGCGCTCTACGAGCGGCTGGCCGAGCGCGCGGTCGTTCTGCGGCCGATGGCGGCCGTGGAGGCGCTGGTGGGCCGAACGCTGCGCTGCCGCGACACGTACTCGGGCAGCCCCATCCTCTTCGAGGAGGTCAGCGCCCTCGTCTTCACGTCGACCAGCCGCGCGCAGGATGCGCTGTACAAGGCGCTGAAGGGGCAGGTGGCCACGGTCCTGCGCGCGGGCGACGCCGTGGCGCCGCGCAAGGTCGGCGACGCCATCCGGGAGGGGCACCATGCCGGCCGAGCGGCCTAGCGGGCCCCGCGAGCCCAGCGTCCGCGTCGTCAAGCGCATCGTCGACATCCTCGACTGCCTGGCGGACGGCGACCGCTCGCTCACGCTGACCGCCATCGCCCAGCGCGTCGGCCTGCACCCGAGCACGGTGCACCGGCTGCTGCGCACGCTGGAGCAGCACCAGCTCGTCTATCGCTACCCGGATACCGACCTCTACGGCCTCGGCTATCGCCTGCTGTCCTACGGTGACGCCGTCCGCGGGCGGCCGGACCTCGGCCAGCTCGCGCTGCCGGAGCTCCAGCGCCTGCGCGACGAGACCGAGGAGACGACCTTGGTCTTCGTCCGCGCCGGCAGCGAGCGCGTCAGCGTCGCCGCGGTGCGCAGCCCGCACGAGCTGTGCATCGTGCCGGTGATCGGCCGGCGCATGCCTCTGTACATCGGCAGCGCCAGCAAAGTGATCCTGGCGCACCTGGAGCGCGAGGAGCAGGAGCGCTACCTCGCCTCCCTGACCGAGGTGGACGTCGCCGCCCTGCGGCGCGAGATCGAGCGCATGCGCGCCAGCGGCTACGGCGTCAGCATCAGTGAGTGGACGCTGGGCGCCGCGGCCATCTGCGCGCCGATCTTCCGCAAGAACGGCCAAGTCGTGGCCTCGCTGGGCGTGGCCATGCCCGTGCAGCGGCTCACGCCCGGCCGCGAGGAGCGCATCGCCGCGGCCGTGGGCGAGGCGGCGCGGCGCGTCTCGACCCTGCTGGGCTACGACGACGCGCGCGTCGCGGATGAGCCGCAGCGTACGAAGGAGGGGCGCATAGCAGGACGCAGAAGGGCTTGATCGACGATCGCCGGCCGCCTAGTATGCCAGGTGGTCGTTCGGAGACGGTGTGTCGACGTCGGCTCCGGCTCTCTGCTCATGAGAGGGGGGCGACGTGGCGACGTTGAAGGCGGGAGGCGGTGAGCCCAGAGCGAGCTTCGGCCCCTGGGTGAACCACTTGGGGCGGCGTGGTCCACGGGTGTAGAAGACGCCGCCCAAAAGAAGAGGAGGACATCCGAGACATGCGTGCCCTAGTACGGAGTTTGCCGTTCCTAACGGCATTGACCCTGCTCCTCGCCGCGTGCGCGGCCCCGGCCCAGCCGGCGCCCGCGCCGGCCAAGTCGGCGGCGCCGGCCGCGGCCGCCCCGGCGAAGCCCGCCGAGCCGGCCAAGCCGGCGGCGCAGCCGGCCGCCCCGGCCAAGACGCAGGCCCCGGCCGCGGCGAAGCCCGCCGAGCCGGCCAAGCCGGCGGCGCAGGCGGCCAAGCCGGCCGCGCCGCCCAAGAAGCTCAAGATAGCCTCGATCCCACTGGTCAACTTCATGCCAGCCTACCTCGCCAAGGAGTTGGGCTACTTCCAGCAGGAAGGGCTCGACGTCGAGATCATCGAGATGAAGAGCGGCAACGAGCTGTCGCAGGCGCTCATCAGCGGCAGCGTCGACTTCATCACCACGGCCATCGAGCGCACGATGCTGCTCCAGGAGCGGGGGCAGGTGACCAAGAGCTTGGTCGGCATGCTCCTGCGCTCGAACTACGCTATCGTCGTGCAGCCCACGTTCCAGGGCAAGCAGGGGGACATCAAGGCGCTCAAGGGCCTCAAGCTCGGCATCACCGGCCCGGGCAGCGGCTCCGACGTGACGCTGCGCGGCGTCCTGCGGGACAACGGCCTCGAACCAGACAAGGACGTGACGATCGTCGCCGTCGGCGCCGGGCCGAGCTCGGTCGCGGCGATGAAGGCCAAGCAGATCGACGGCATGATCACCTTCGAGCCCAACCTGGCCATGGCTTTTGACCAAGGCGTCGCCAAGATGTTCTTGGACCTCCGTGACCCGGCGCAGGGTGGCAAGTGGGCCAAGGTGGCCAACTCGTCGATCCAGGTCACCGAGAAGTGGCTCAAGGAGAATCCGGACACCGCGCGGGCCATCGTGCGGGCCATCCACAAGGCCAACACGACCATCCGCACCGACCGCGCCACGACGCTCAAGGCGATGCAGGTCATCTTCCAGGGGATGGACGCTAAGCTCCTGGAGAAGATCTGCGCGACGGAGTGCCCGGCGTTCAACTCAGACCTCAACGAGGAGATCCACAAGGCCATCAACGACGCGTTCAAGGGCGCCGGCCAGCTCAAGGGCGACGTTCCCTACCAGACCGTCGTGGCCGTCGAGTTCAAGGACCTCTGGAAGTAGCGACCGAGGACCGATCTTGAGTGCAGCACCGGCCGTCGCAGTCAAGAATCTAGAGCTGTACTTCCCCGCGCGCGACCATGGGCCGGCGCTGCACGTCCTCGAGCGCGTCGACCTGGCCGTGCCGGAGGGCCAGCTCTGCACCATCGTCGGGCCTTCCGGCTGCGGCAAGTCGACCATGCTCAACGTCATCGCCGGCCTGCTGCCGCCGATGGGCGGCGAGGTCCTCGTCTTCGGCGAGCCATCGCACGGCATCAACCGTCGCATCGGCTACATGTTCCAGAAGGACACGCTCCTGCCCTGGGCCAGTGCCTTCCAGAACGTCAGGCTGCCCCTCGAGGCGCTCGGGCGCGCCGGGGCCGGCAGCGGCGACTCGGCGCACAGCTTGCTCCAGCTCGTCGGGCTGCGCGGCTTCGAGCGGCACTACCCGCGCGAGCTCTCCGGCGGCATGCGCAAGCGCGTGCAGCTCGCGCGCCTGCTGGCCCAGGAGCCGGAGGTCGTCCTCATGGACGAGCCCTTCGGCGCGCTCGACGCGCAGACCAAGCTCATCCTCCAGGAGGAGTTCCTGCGCATCTGGGAGCAGCGCCGCCAGACCGTCCTGTTCGTGACGCACGACCTTCAGGAGGCCATCGCCCTCGGCGACCGCGTCGTGCTCATGTCGGCGCGGCCGGGCCGGATCAAGGGCGACTGGGAGGTGAACATGCCGCGTCCGCGCCACATCACGGACGTCATTCAGAACTCGCAGTTCACCCAGCTTTTCAACGCCATCTGGGGGTCGCTCAGAGAGGAGGTCACGCTGCTATGAGTATCGCCACGCGCGACGAGGTCGCCGAGAACCCGGAGGTGCCGCTCCGCCGGCGCGTGGCCGCGCGGCTCACGCCGGGCGCCGAGGCCTGGCTACTGCGCCTGGTCGCCGCCGTCGCCATCATCGGGACGTGGGAGGGCATCGTCCGCGCCGGCCTGCTCACCGAGTTCTGGATCAGCCGGCCGGGCATGGTTGCCGCTCGTTTGGTCGACTGGCTGATCGTCCGCGGCTCGATGTGGGACCACCTCGCCGCCACGCTCCAGGCCGTGGCTATCGGCCTGTCGGGCGGCATTGTGCTGGGCATCGTCTCCGGGCTTGTGCTGGCCAAATGGCAGCGCCTCCAGGTAGCGCTCGACCCGTTCATCATGGGCCTCTACAGCATGCCGCGCGCCGCGCTGGCGCCACTGTTCATCATGTGGCTGGGCATCGGCATCGAGTCCAAGATCGTCCTGGCCGGCTTCGTGGCCTTCTTCGTCCTGCTCATCAACACCTATGCCGGCGTCAAGAACGTCGACCCTGACCTGCTCAACGCCGTGCGCACTATGGGCGGCAGCGGCACCTTCCTCGTGCACAAGGTCGTCCTACCGTCGTGCGTGCCCTGGATTCTGTCCGGCACGCGCATCGGGCTGGCTTTCTCGCTCACTGGCGCGGTGTTTGCCGAGATGCTGGCGGCGCAGAAGGGAGTGGGCTGGCTGATCTCGCGCTCCTCGGGCCTGTTCGACACCACCGGGGTCTTCGCCAGCATCCTGGTCCTGGCGGTCGTGGCCATGGGCCTGAACGAGGGCATGAAGAAGCTGGAGCGCTGGCTGCTGCGCTGGCAGGGCGAGGTGGTGCTCTGATACGCCTCGTGCCCCAGGAAACCTTAGGTGTACTGGTAGGGGCGGTTCACGAGCCGCCCCTAGAGAGCGCGACATGAGCCAGCGCGACGACGCGGCCACGCTGCTCGACGGCCTGCGCGTCCTCGACCTGAGCACGCGCCCGGGCGGGGCCTTCTGCGCCAAGCTCCTGGCCGACCTCGGCGCCGACGTGGTCAAGGTCGAGGAGCCGGCGCGCGGCGACCCCGTGCGCCACGAGCCGCCGCTGCTGCCGGGCCTGCCGCCGACGGCGCAGAGCTCGCTGCACCAGTTCGTCAATGCCAACAAGCGCAGCCTGGCGCTCGACCTGACACGCGCCGCCGGCGGCGAGGTCTTCCGCGACCTGCTGAAGACGGCCGACCTGGTGGTCGAGACCCACAGGCCCGGCGTCCTCGCGGCCCACGGCCTCGGCTTCGACGATCTGCGCGCCGTGCGGCCGGACGTCGTGCTCGTTTCGATCACGCCGTACGGCCAGCGCGGGCCGCGCGCCGCCGACGAGGGCGACGACATCGTTTGCCAGGCGGCCAGCGGGCTGCTGTACCTGAGCGGCGAGCTGGGTGGCGTGCCCACCCACCTGCCGCTCTACCAGGCCGAGCTGACCGCCGGGCGCTACGCCGCCGTCGCCGCCCTGGGGCTGACGCTGGAGGACGAGCGCACGGCCCACCACGTCGACGTCTCCATCGCCGAGAGCATGGCCACCGTCCCACCGTGGCACATCCTCTACTATACGTACTTGGGCGTGGTGATCGGCTGGACGCGCACGCGCAGCTACAAGGCGCCGATGGACGGCGACTTCCTACGCTGCCAGGACGGCCACGTCTGCCTGACGACCATCGGGGGCAAGTCGCTGGAAGAGTGGGTCATCGCCTTTGACCTCCCCGAGCTGCTGGCCGAGGGCTTCGACGTGCCGCGCAGCCGCGTCGAGCACTGGGAGCACCTCCAGGCACTCTTCGAGGCCCGCCTCGGCGACGTCACGCGCGCCGACTTCTTCGCCCAGATGGCTCAGGAAGGCTTCGTGGTGGGCATCGTCCAGAGCCCGGGCGACCTGCTGGCCTGCCCGCACCTGGGCGCTCGCCAGGCCTTCAGCACGGCCGTCGCCGAGGGCCAGCCGCCGCTGCGCCTGCCGGGGCCGGGCTTCCTCCTGGACGGCGCCAGCCCAGCACCGACCGTGCGCGCCGCGCCGACCCTCGGCCAGCACACCCAGGAGATTCTAGCTGGCGAGCTGGGCTACGCGCCGGGCACCATCCCCCCTTCGGGACGAGGGGCTGGTCGCCGCGGCTGCTGCTGGTGGCAGATGAGCCACCGCCGTCCGCTAGAGGGCGTCCGCA
>JACQUS010000390.1 GCA_016210125.1 Chloroflexota bacterium
CCGGATGCTCGCCGGCGACCGGCGGCGCCAGAAGGCCGAGCAGCGCGCTGACGCCGAGCGGGTCGCAGCGCAGCTCCGCCAGGCCGGGCCCGTCGCGCAGGCGGGCCTCGATGATCTCGGCTGTCCGCCGCGCCTTCGCCTCGGCGCGCGGCCAGGCGAAGCTGACGTAGCCCTCGGCCAGCCAGCCGTCGCGGTAGGCGACGAGCGCCTTGAGCGTCGCAGGCGGTGGTGCGCCCCGCGCGCCGCTCACCCGCACGCGGTCCGGCCCGGCCTCCTCCAGCCGCACGCTGGTGAAGTCGGCGACCACGTCTGGCGTGAGATAGTGCGTCGGGTCGCCGATCTCGTAGACGAGCTGCGCGGCGCAGGAGGCAACGGTGACGAGTCCGCCGCTCTGCGGCGTCTTGGTGATGACTGCGCTGCCGTCGGGCCAGACCTCGGCCAGTGGATAGCCGAGCTCTTCAAGCCGCGGAACGCTTTCCCAATCGCTGAAGTTGCCTCCGGTGACCTGGCCCGAGCACTCCAGCAGGTGCGCCACGACGGTGCCGGCAGCGAGCAGGTCCCAGGCGTCGTCGGCCCAGCCGAACGTGTGCTGCAACGGCGCCAGCCAGAGCGCGTGGTCGGTGTGCCGGCCGGTGACGACGCAATCGGCCCCGGTCGCCAGTGCGTCGGCCACCGGCCGCGAGCCGAGGTAGTAGCTCACGCCGACGACGCGGTCGGCAATGGCCTCGAAGGGCTCGCCGGTATCGAGGTGCGCGAGGCTCACGCCGTCGGCCCGCAGCCGCGCGAGCTGCGCCACGGTCGCCGCGCCGGCCGCATCGGAGCCGACGGTTGCGGCAATCTGTCGGCCGGCCAGCCCGGCGGCGCGGGCGGCCTCGACGGCGCGCTCCAGCGCGGCGAGCGGGTTGACGCCGCCGGCGTTGGTCAGCACGCGTACGCCACGCTGCACGGCGGCCGGCAGGACCTGGCGGACCTGCCGCGCCACGTCGCCGAAGCCGCGGGCGTCGTCCGCGGCGCGGCGGCGCAGGAGGTCGGCGACGGTGATCTCGCCCAGGGCATCGAACGCCAGGTAGTCGAGCGCGCCGTGGGCCAGCAGCTCCAGCGCCGGATCGAGCCGGTCGCCGAGCAGGCCGCCGCCGGCGCCGAGGCGCACACTCCGTGCCACTGCGCTGCATCCTCCGCCACGAGCCGTCGTCCCGGAGGCTCGTGCGATAGGCACTCTGCCCGGCGTCGCCCGGGCGAGCCACATTGTACGCCAGGAGGCGCAGGGCCGGCGAACCCGATCCCCGCTCTTTGCCTTGACAGTCGCCTGCCACACTGCTATACCAAACCCATTGGCATGCCACTGTGCGAGCAGGCGCGCGCATGGTCTGCATGCGCACTGGAGCGCGGGGGCGTGGAGGAAGCCCCACAGGGGACGCGCGGCCATCGTTCGGGCCATGCGCCGTGGGCTAGCGCCGTGAGAGCGGTCCGGGAGGAGGAGAGCAGGCGCAGTGTGATACCGGCGTTTTGCCGAGCAAGGGACAGGCCAACAGCGTCGCGCGACCAGATCAAGCTGTCAGATGCCCGGAACACGGGAAAAGGAGAGCATGTCATGGTGCGCAGCTTCGTTCGGCCTTGGGGAGTGGCGTTCTTCGTGCTCGCCGGCGTGGTCGTGTTAGCAGCCTGCGCTCCAAGCCCCGCACCTGCTCCACAGGCGCCCGCTGCCCAGCCAGCCAAACCTGCCGCCCAGCCTGCGCCGGCTGCTCCGCCCACAGCACAGCCAGCTCAGCCGGCCAAGCCGGCCGCGCAGCCGGCCCAGCCAGCCAAGCCCGCCGCGCAGCCAGCCAAGCCGGCCGCCCAGCCGGCGAAGCCGGCCGCGCCTGCCGGCCCAGTCGTCCAGCTCCGCGCCGGCTGCTCCCAGCCGAAGACCGACAACCTCTGCGACGGGCTCGACAAGTTCATCGAGATCGTCACGGCGAAGTCGAACGGCACGCTGCAGATCACGGACGTCTATCAGGCGCTCGGCATCGAGCAGCAGCTCATGCAGTCCACGATGAGCGGCAGCGTGGACATCGGCATGATCTCCAACGGCAACGCCGGCCGCTTCACGTCGGCCTTCTTCGTCTACGACCTACCGTTCGTCAGCCGCAACTACGCCGCGCTGTACAAGACCCTCGACAGTCCGATCGGCAAGAAGGTGATTGCCCAGTTCGAGCAGGAGACCAGCCTCAAGTTCCTCTTCCCCATCAGCTACGGCGCCGGCCGCGACATCCAGATGCGCAAGAAGCAGCTCCGGGTGCCGGAGGACACCAAGGGGCAGAAAATCCGCGTCGTGAGCACGCCCGTGGACCTGGCCACGCTCAAGGCCTGGGGCGCCAATCCGACGCCGATCGACTGGTCGCAGACCCCTACGGCACTCCAGCAAGGGGTCATCGACGGTATGACCGGCAATATCCAGGCCGTGCGCGCGGCGAAGACCCACGAGACGCTGCGGCATAACCTGCGCATCGACTACCAGTTTATGGTCCAGCCGCTCTACATGAACGGCAAGAAGTTTGAGTCGCTGTCCGCAGAGCACCAGAAGATCGTCACGGAAGCGGCGGCCGAGGCGAAGGCCTGGAGCCTGAAGACGTCCCTCGAGCGGCTCGATAGCGAGATCAGGGTCCTCGATACGCAGTACGACCACAAGAGCTACGTTCCCACGGCCGAGGAGTACGCGCAGTGGGTGGCCATTCGCGACAAGGTATGGCAAGAGGTCGCCGAGCAGCAGAAGGGTAAGGTGGACCTCAGCGTCGCGCGGGAGCTGGTGAATCTCGCCAAGTAATACTGTTCCACGGTCGAGACGCCATCGTAGGGGCGAATCCTGTATTCGCCCCGTCTGGGCGATCACAAGGATCGCCCCTACGCGCGTCGCCAATCGCCAAATGGAGCCCTACTACGCGAGATCGTCGAGCGGGGGCTGCCGGCGCGCGTGTGCCGTCGCGCGCTCGTAGGCATCGGCGACGCGCAGCACCGTCGCCTCGTCGCGCGGCCGGCCGCTGACGTGCAGGCCCGTCGGTAGGCCGCCTCGGGTATAGCCACAGGGCACCGTGATGGCCGGGCAGCCGGTGAGATTGTCGAGGCGCGTGAAGCGCGAGAGGGCCGTGAGCACGCGCTGCTCCTGGCCGCCGAGGACAACCGTCTGCTGCCCGATGAACGGGGCAGCGATGGGCGCCGTCGGGCCGACCAGCACGTCGCAGCGTTCGAGCGCGTCCCGCACGTCGGCGATGATCCGGCTACGCGCCTGCTGGGCGCGCACGTAGTCGAGGCCGCTGATGGCGAAGCCCGCGAGCAGCCGATTGCGGACGTCGACCCCGTAATCGGCAAGCCGCTCGCGCAGCAGATGCTCATGCACGGCCGCGGCCTCGACCTCGACGACGATATTCGAGATCATCGGCGCGTGGACGACGCTGGGGATCGAGACCTCCTCGACGATCGCCCCGAGCTCGCCAAGCTGCGCGAGCGCCGCGTCGAACGCCAGCCGCACATCGTCGTCGAACGGCCCCGCCGCACGCTCGGGTACCACACCGACGCGCAGGCCACGCACGTCGCCGGTCAGCGCCGCGCTGTAGTCGGGCACGGCCACGCGCATCGTCGTCGGATCACGTGGGTCGTAGCCGGCCAGCACGCTCAGCACCACCGCCGCGTCGCGCACGGTGCGCGTGAGCGGCCCGGCGTGGTCGAGCGTCCATGAGAGGGGGTGCACGCCGTAACGACTCACGAGGCCGTAGGTCGCCATCAGGCCGACCACACCGCAGAGCAGCGCTGGAAGGCGAATCGAGCCGCCGGTGTCCGTGCCGATGGCGATGGGAACGAGCCCCGCGCCGACGGCGGCCCCGGAGCCGCCGCTGGAGCCGCCCGGGATGCGCCGCCGGTCCCACGGATTGCGACAGGGGCCGTAGTGCGGATTGTTCGTCGTCGCACCGTGCGCGAACTCGTGGGTGTTCGCCTTGGCGAGGAGAATCGCGCCGGCCGCAGCCAGCCGCGCGGCGACGGTGCTATCTTCGTCCGGCACGAACTCGGCGTAGATGCGCGAGCCCATCGTCGTGCGCACGCCGCGCGTGTTGACGATGTCCTTGAGCGCGACCGGGACGCCGTGCAGCGGCCCTCGCCGCTCTCCGCGCGCCAGCTCCTGCTCGGCCCGTCGTGCCGCAGCGCGGGCGGCCTCGGGCAGCAGCGTGATGAACGCGTTTAGGTGCGGATTGAGCCGTTCGGCACGGGCAAGGTGCGCGTCGATCACCTCGACGGGCGACAGCTCCCGCCGCGCATAGCGCTCGGCCAGCTCGGAGGCACTGAGCCAACACAGATCATCGCTCGGCACGCTGCACCCCTCAGGCGTCGAAGCGCACAAACGTTGTCGGCTCGACCGCCGCTAGGGCGAGCTGGTCGAGGCCTTCCCGCCCGCGCAGGATGGCCGCGAGCTCGGCGGCGACGTCCGCCAGCTCGGCATCGGGCAGGACGATGCCGTGTCGCAGGAGGGCTGCTCGCACGGCGTCGCACAGGTCGGCGCGTGTGTCATCTGCCATGAGCTCCCTCACGCAGGGCGTTTCCCGCTCCTGGTTGCCGAATCGCGCTTGGTTTCTTAGTGCTCATTCGCGCATCGCTCCAACAGGCCGGAACGAGGCTCCTTTAAGAATACTTGTGAAAATACTTGTGAAAATACTTGTGAAAATACTTGTGAAG
>JACQUS010000391.1 GCA_016210125.1 Chloroflexota bacterium
CCCCTGGGAAGACCTCCAGCTTGACGCGGCCATTGGACTTCGTGGCCAGCATCTCCGCGACCTGCCGCAGCGCGCGGACCGTCGGGTGCGCCGGAGGATTGGCCACGCCGATCTTCAGCGTCACCTCCTTGCCCGGCGCGGCAGCCGGCTTCGCGGCCGGCGCGGCCGGCTTGGCTGGCTGGGCCGCTGGCTTCGGCGCCTCGGCGGCGGGCTTGGCTGGCTGGGCCGCTGGCTTCGGCGCCTCGGCGGCCTTGGCCGGGGCCGCCGCCGGTGCCGGCGGCGCAGGCGCGGCGGGCTGCGCCGCCGGCGCGCAGGCGGCGAGCAGCAGCGCCGCCGCCGCGCCCAGCCCGAGCGCCGCGCGCCGGCCCGGGCGGCGAAGGCCGAGCCCGAGTGCCACGGGGACAGACAATGCATCCTCTCGCGAACGATCCGGCGTGCCGAAAAGTTGCTGGCGCATGGCCCACCTCCTCCTGCGCTCTGTGCGCCGCGTGCCGACCGGGATGCCGTGCTGCGAGCGTCGATTGTCTACATTCGACATGGCAGGCTAGTACACGGCGGGCGCCTTGTCAATACCGCGTCGTCAGGATCGCTTGCTCATCGCGGTGGCCCCACCTCACCCCCGAGGGATTACTGCAGAGGGGGCTTCGCCCTCTCTGCGCTCCCCCTGACCGCGCCCCACCGAGCAAGCCTTCACGGCAAAATGGTATCGGCAGGCTAGGCGCGCGCGGCCGGCCCGGCCCCGACCCACGCCTGCCGGCGCGCGGGGGCCGCGCTGGACAGCACCACGCTCGTGGCGTCGTAGTTCCCACGCCTGCCGGCGCGCGGAGGCCGCGCCGGTGCGGCCGGCGGGGCTAGCTGCCGGCCTTGCGGACACGGCAAAGCGTGACCTTGAGGTTCGTCTGGTCGGAGAGTGGGCAGCGCTGGTCCTTGTCGATCAGCCAGTTCACCGAGGGCCGAAGTTGGAAGGGCTGCCGCTCGTCCCCGCCCAGCGGCACATAGATGGCCACCGGACGAATGCCCTGGTCGACGCGCGCGATGGCCTGGATGCTGCCGCGCGCTGACGCGATGACCACGCGGTCGCCGGTCTGGATGCCCAGAGCGGCGGCCTTCTGCGGGTGTATCTGGCAGACTATGTCCGGCTCCATCTCGCTGGCCTGCCAGAGCCAGTGCGTCCGCGAGTGGAAGTGCGCAGGGGCACCGGCTTGACCGTGCTTGCGGAGATGCGTTACGAGCGGTAGGCTGAGAATCGCGTGAGATGGATCATGGACGCGTTACCTACGTTCGCCTTTATCAGCCGGCCCGTCAACGTTCGGTGTGGCCTTGACCTCATTGCCAGCATCGGCGAGGTCGTCGCGGAGCTTGGCGGCCACCGGGCGCTCGTCGTCACTGGCCGGTCCATCGCCACCCGGACAGACCTCGTCGAGCGGTTGCGGCGGGCCCTCGGCCCCGCTTTTGCCGGTTGTTTCGATCGGGTCGTCGCCCACGTCCCAGAGTCCAACGTCTACGAGGGGCTGGCTCGCCTGCGGGAGACCGGCGCCGACGTGCTCATCAGCATCGGCGGTGGCAGCCCGGAGAACGCCGCGGAGGCCGTGGCCTTACTGGCGGCCGAGGGCGGCCGGCTCGAGGACCACCAGGTCGTCTTCGAGCCGCCGAATCGGCTACGGGCACCGGACCTGCGGCGACCAAAGCTGCCGATCGTTGCCATCCCGACGACGCTCTCCGGCGCTGAGATCGCCACCGGATTCAGCGTGACACAAGAGAAGCCGCGCCGGAAGCTCCTCTTCCGTGACCCCCTTACCCGACCGGCGGTCGTCCTCCTCGACCCGACCGTCGCGATTCACACGCCGGCGGACTTCTTCGCGGCGACCGGCATGAATGCGGTTGACCACTGCGTGGAGGGTCTCTATTCGACCGCGCGCACGCCGGTCTCCGATGCCCTCTACCTGTACGCCGCGCGCCACCTCTTCGAGTGGCTGCCGCGCCTAATGGCTTCGCCGACCGACCTCCCGACGCGCGGCCGTCTCCAGACCGCCGGCTTTCTCGCCGCGTTCGCCCATCTGCACTGCCGGCCGGCACTGAATCACGCGATCGCGCATCAGCTTGGCGGCACGCTCGACGTGGCGCATGGTCTCGCCCACGGCATCCCCCTGCCACACACCATGCGCTTCAATCTCGACCGTACGGCGGACCGGCTGGCGCTGCTGGCAGAAGCCTGGGGGCTCGCGCCGCGCGGAGCCGATCCGCTCACGGCGGCGAGCGCCGCCATCGCCGCCGTCGGCGACTTACTAGCCAGGCTGGGCCTCCCGACGCGCTTGCGCACGGTCGGCGTGGCTGCTGCGGATCTGGCGCAGGTGGCCGAAGACACGATGCGTGACTACGCGCTGGCCTATAATCCGAAGCCCGTCGCCGTGGCCGATGTACGCGCGATTCTGGCCGCAGCGTGGTAGGCGAGGATCCCCACACGGAGCTTGACCAGTAACGGTCCTGCTGATACCATCCACGCGGCAGAGCACCCCGGGCGCTTGGGTCGGGCCGGCGCCGGGCGTCGCACCTAGCAAAGCGTGGGCTTAGAAGGAGGGAACCCATGTGGCGGCCAGCCTTCGTGCAGCACCTCAGCCTCGGTCTCATCGGGGCGTTCGCGATCGTGGCGGTGATCGGGGCGGCCTGTGCGCCAGCGGCGGCGCCGGCGCCAGAGCCGGCCAAACCGGCGGCCCCAGCTCCGGCGCCGGCCAAGCCGGTCGAGCCTGCGGCGAAGCCGGCCCAGCCGGCGGCCAAGCCGGTGGAGCCGGCGGCCAAGCCGGCCCAGCCGGCGGCGAAGCCGGCCCAGCCGGCGGCCAAACCGGCCCAGCCGGCGGCGAAAGCCGGCCTTGACCCCGCGCTCATCGAGGCGGCGAAGAAGGAAGGCAAGATCAGTTGGTACGTCTCAGCTAACCTGGCCATCGCGCAGGACACGGCGAAGGCCTTCGAGGCGGCCTATCCGGGCGTCAAGGTCGACGTTGTGCGAGACGGTGCGGAGCGGCTCTGGATCCGGCTTCAGCAGGAGATGGCCTCGAACGTCAAGAACGCCGACGTCTTCAACACCTCAGACGAGGGACACTTCCTTGAGCTCAAGAGTGCCAACAAGCTTATGAGGTTTGTGCCCTCGACGGCGGCCGCGTTCGATAAGCGCTTCGCCGATCCGGACGGCTACTTTTTCGCCATGTACCTCGACATCTTGGCGCTCAGCTACAACACCCAGAAGCTTCCTGCCGCCGACGCTCCGAAGAAGTGGAGCGACCTGACGGACGCGAAGTACAAGGGGAAGCTGGCGATCGCCCACCCGAGCTATAGCGGCTACATCGTGAATATGATGCACGCGCTCGTCGGGGTGTACGGCTGGGACCTCTTCGAGAAGCTCAGCAAACTCGATCCCATGGTCGTCCAGTCGGCCCTTGAGCCCAATATCAAGGTGGTGGCTGGCGAGCGGCTGGTCGCCGTGCCCGGAGTCGTCCACAGCGGGTTGGAGTTCATGAAGAAGGGCAGCCCGCTCAAGCTCGTGTTCCCAGAAGACGGCTCCATCCTCATGCAGCCGCCGACGGCGATCCTCGCTGACGCGCCGCATCCGAACGCGGCCAAGCTGTTCACCGACTGGCTCCTGGGGCCTGAAGGGCAGGCCGTTCAGCTCAAATGGTTCTACTACTCGGCCCGGCAAGATATCACCTACCCGCCGGACCGGCCGGTGCTCAAGGATCTCAAGCTGCTCGTTCCTAAGGGCACCGATGTCGTGAAGGAGCGCAAGAACATCCAGGACCAGTACAAGAAGTTCTTCGGAGTGTAGTCGCCGGGGAGAGATCGGCACGGTGGTATGTCACTAGAGCAGGACGCGCAGCGGGGCGAAGCCGCGCTGGGTGCGACCCGCGCTGGCGCGCCGAGCGCTGAGCGCTTTCGCCTGGCCGGGCTGCGGTTCGACGTCTCAACGCTGATCTGGACCGGCGCGGCCGTGGCGCTGCTAGCGTTGATCGTGCTACCGGTCACGCGACTGCTCTGGGCCGCCTTCGACAGCCCCGAGGGGCCGACGCTCGCGAATCTGAGCGTCTTCGGCGCCGCCGCGTACCGTCAGGCGCTGCAGAACTCCTTCATGATCGCCGCGGCGGTGGGGGTGCTGAGCGTCCTCATCGCCGTGCCCCTGGCCTGGCTCGTCGCCCGCACCGACCTCCCGGGCGCGAGCCACTTCCGGATCGCGGTCTTTGCCTCCTTCGTCACGCCGCCGTTTCTCGGCGCCTTGGCCTGGGCGCTGCTGGCCGGCCCGAACGCCGGCCTGCTGAACCGAATCTTCGTCGCTCTCACCGGCGCGGAGCGCGGCCCGCTGAACATCTTCTCTATACCAGGCGTCACCTTTGCGATCGCCCTGTACACCTTCCCGTTCACGTTCGTCCTGGTGAGCAACGTGCTTGAGGCGATGCCCTCAGAGCTCGAGGAGGCGGCCGGCATCCTCGGCGCCGGGCCGTTCCGAACGACGCTCACGGTGACCCTGCCACTGGCGCTTCCGAGCATCCTGGCCGGCTTCGTGCTGGCCTTCCTGGAAGCGCTGGCCACGTTCGCCGCGCCGGCGCTGCTGGCCATCCCGGCGCGGACGCACGTGGCGACGACGCAGATCTGGGCGCTCTTTCTCGAGTTCCCACCCAACACCGGCTGGGCGGCGGCCCTCGCCTTGCCGCTGCTCCTCACAACCGCAGTTCTGCTCTGGGTCCAGCGCCGCATGCTCGGCCGCCGCGGCTACGCCGTCCTCACTGGCAAGGGCGGCCAGCGGCGGCGCGTACACCTTGGGGCGTGGCGCTACGCGGGACTCCTGTTCGCTCTGGCCGTGGTCTGCTGCTCGATCTTCCTGCCCTACCTGATCCTCGTGCAGGCGGCCTTCGCGCGGAACTGGGGCCTCGGCTTTCGCCTCGACAACGTGACCCTCGAGCACGTCGCCTTCGTCTTCGAGTACGATATTGCCAAGCTCGCATTGCGGAACACCTTCGCCCTCGCGGCCGCTACAGCGACGCTGGCCGCCGTTCTCGCGGCCACACTGGCTTACGTCACGAGCCGCCGCCTCGTTCGTGGCCATCACGTGCTCGGCTTCTTGGCCACGCTGCCGTTCGTCATCCCTGGGATCGTTCTGGCGGTTGGCATCTTCGCCGCCTACACGCGGCCGCCGTTCGCGCTCTACGGCACGTTCTGGATCATGCTGATCGCCTACCTGACCCGCTTTCTGCCGCTGGCCTTCACCAGCGCTAGCGCCACGATGCACAGCGTGCACGTCGAGCTCGAAGAAGCAGCGCGCATCCTTGGCGCCACGCGGCTGCGCGTGCTCGGCGACGTGATCCTGCCCCTCATCAAGGCCGGGGTCATCTCCGGCTGGTTCCTCGTCTTCATGCCCTCGCTGGCCGAGATAAGCTCATCCGTCCTTCTGTACGTCCCGTCCACCCAGGTGATCTCGCTCACGATGCTCAGCCTGTATGAAGAAGGAAAGTACGAGGTCGTAGCGGTTCTCGGCCTGATCCTCCTCGTGACGACGCTCGGCTTGGTGACGCTGTCATATCGCCTCTTCGGCCGCAGCGTCATCCGCCTCCAGCAGTGAGCAACGCGGCGCCAGGGAAGCAGAAGGAGTCGTCGCCATGCCCCTGACCGATTTCCGAGCAGCGGCCCCGTACCTCGAAAAGCTGGCCGGCTTCGTCGCCGACACGCACTACGCCGACCTCTCACCCGAGGTCCAGCGCCAGGCGGCGGTGGTCTTTATGGATGTGCTGGGCGCGACGACTAGCGGCGGGCTCGAGGTCGAGAACGCCCGGCTGGCCGCTTTCATGCGCGCCCGGGCCGCAGGCGGCAACGCCACCATCCTCCAGCCCGGCTTTCCAAGGGCCGACTACTTGGCCGCGGCCTTCGTCAACGGCACGCAGGGCCCGGCGGTCGAACTGGACGACGGCTATCGCCACGCGACGGCCCATTCCGGCGTCTACGTCCTCCCCGGCGCGCTCGCGCTCGCCGAGCATCGCGGCTCGTCCGGCGGCGACCTTCTCACCGCGCTCGTCCTCGGCTACGAGGTGGCGTCGCGGTTTGCCCTGGCGTGCCGGCCGCCGAAGTTCGTCATCATGCCCCACGGCGTCTTTGCGGTCGCCGGCGCAGCGGCGGCTGCGGCGAAGCTGAAAGGCTACGACGCCGAGCGGACGCGGCGCACGCTCGACCTGTCGGCGTCGTTTGCGCATCTGGCCGCCTACGGCGCCATCTGGGAGGGCGCGACGGTCCGCAACGTCTGGACCGGCTGCGCGGCGCGCGACGGCATTCTCGCGGCGGAGCTGCTGGACCTGGGCTACTGGGGCCTGAACGACGGCCCGGGCCAGTCCTACCGGCTGATGGGGGCGGCCAGCTACGATCCAGAGCTGGTCACGAAGGACCTCGGCGACCCGTACTGCATCATGCAGAACTACCACAAGCAGTACGCCTGCAACGGCAACTTCGACGCGACGATCGAGGCGATCAAGAGCCTGATGGCTGAGCTCCGGCCACGGCCTGAGGACATCCGGGACGTCCAGATCGATATCTACCATCCCTACGAGACGATGGACGAGCCGCAGCCCCGTAACCCGCTGGGCGCCAAGTTCTCGCTCGTCTACACTGCCGCGGCCACGATCATCTACGGCACGGCTGGCCGCGAGGCCTTCACCGCGGAGGCGGTCGCCAACCCCGTGGTGCAGGCGCTGGCGTCGCGCGTGCGCGCGGTGCGCGACGATGCCCTGGCGGCACGTCTGCCGCTCATTCGTCCGGCGCGGGTCACGTTTACGCTCGCCGATGGGCGCACGGCGAGCAAGCTGGTCGAGAACACGCGCGGCCACTACCAGAATCCCTTCACCACCGACGAGCTGAAGGCGAAGTTCCAGCATCTCATGGCTCCGGTCATCGGGGAGGCTCATCTCGCAGAGGTCTGCGAGGCGGCGCTGGCCGTGGCCGATCTCCGCGACGTTCGCGAGCTGACCGACCTGCTGCGGGCGCGCGCCCGCTGAGCGCCGGCCGCCCTGTCCAAAGCGACCCGGACGTGAGGATCGCCGTGCACGCTGACGAGGCAGTCCGCGACGTCGCAGCCTTCGTCGCCGCAACCACGTATCGCGACCTACCCGCGGACACCATCGCCCGGGCGAAGGCCGTGCTGCTCGACGACCTCGGCGCGATCCTGGCCGGCAGCGCGGAGCCGGAGGCGACCGCGCTGCGTGAGCGCATCCGGGAGCGCGGTGCGCCGGGGCAGGCCACGCTCCTCGGCCCACCGTTCGCCCAGAGCGACGTGCTGGGAGCGACGCTGGCGAACGGTAGCGCCGGCACGTTCCTCGAGCTGGACGAGGGCTACCGGCTGGCAAGCGCGCACGCCGGCATCTACACCGCGCCGGCGGCGCTCGCGACGGCTGAGGAGCTCGACGCCAGTGGCCGGCGGCTGATCGAGGCCCTCGTCCTCAGCTACGACGTCGTCGCCCGCGCCGCCGAGGCCACGAGCTTCGAGCGCGCGCTCCACCCGCACGGCGTCTGGGGGAGTCTCGGGGCGGCAGTTGCCGTGGCGAAGCTCCGCGGCTTCGAGGCCGACCGCGTCCGCGCTACGATGGAGATCGCGAGCTCCCTCGTGTTAGCTACCCCCATGCGCCACGCCTACGACGGCGGCACGGTCCGCAACGCCTGGGCGGGCCTCGCCGGGCAGCTTGGTGTGCAGGCAGCGCAGCTTGCCACGTGCGGCTTCGACGGACTACCAGGCAGCCTCGCGGTGGTCGTGGGCGAGGCACTGCTGGGCCATTTCGACCCGGAGCGCTTCGCCGCCGCCCTCGGCGAGCGCTATGCGATTCGCTATGGCTTTCACAAGCACTACGCGTCCTGCATGTCCGCGGCGAGCACTGTCGACGCGCTCCTGTCGGCGCGGCTGCCGGCGGACCCGGCGGCGATCACTCGCATCCGCGTCGCCGTCTCCGGCCGCGCCGCGGCCCTGAGCGCGCCGGCTCCGCGCAACACGCTCCAGGCGCGCTTCTCGCTGCCGTTCACCGTCGCCGCTGCGGTGGTCCTCGGGACGGCTGGGCCGGAGGCGTTCACCGCGGCCACGCTGCGCGACCCGCGCATTCTCGACCTCGCCCGGCGGATCGAGGTCACCCAGGTGGCTGGCCCGGCCAGGCCGTTCCCGCACGACCGGCCGGCCCACGTCGTCGTCGAATTGGCCGATGGCGCGACGCTGGAGCTTCATGCCGAGCGGCCGCGTGGCGACTTCGAGACGCCCCTCACGGCCGGTGAGCTGGAGGCCAAGTTCCGCGCCGCCGCCCGGCGCGTCCTGCCGGAGGGCACCATCGAGGCCATGCTCGCCGCGATCGAGCAGCTCGAAGATCTCGGCAGCGTCCGCCAGCTCACGAGCCGTCTCGCGGTGGCGAGCGCGCGCTGCGCGTCGTCCAGACCGGAGGCTAGCACCGAGAATTCGCAACAGGAGTGAGCGATGGCCACAGTCACGCACAAGCTGAGCCCGGCGGACCTGGCGCGCGTCGCCCGGCTCTGCGTCGAGACCTGCCTGGCGGTGAAGCCTGGCGAGCAGTTCCTCGTCGTCGCCGACGACGCGAACACCGACGAGGCGGAGGCGCTCGGCCGGGCGGCACTCGACGCCGGCTGCGCACCTGTTGTCGTCCGCATCCCGCCGCGCGACCGCTACGCGAAGGAGCCGCAGCCCGCCGTCGTCGCCGCGATGACCGCCTCCCAGGTGGTCGTCCTGGCGCTTGACCACGAGGTATCGGTGCCGTTCTTCCACAGCGTCGGCACGCGCAGCGCCATCGAGGCTGGAGCACGCATCGGCCTCTACTGGACGACGCCCGACACCGCGAACGTGACCGCGGCCGACGTCTACGAGCTGCAACGCCAGAGTGAGCAGCTTGCCGCGCTGCTACGCGCGACCAGCGACGTGCGGATCACGACTGCCGCCGGGACCGACGTGCGCGTGCCCATCGCGGGGCGCCGCATCTTCGCCTTCCACAGCCTGGTGGACCGCCCAGGGCGCAACTGCACCATTCCCTACTTCGGTGAGGCGGCGGTGTCGCCGGTCGAGGGCGGCACGGAGGGCACGATCGTCGTTGACGCCTACATGCACTGGCTGGGCAAGATCGAGGCGCCCGTCACGCTGCGCGTCGAGCGCGGCCGCGTCGTCGAGGTGGCGGGCGGCGCCCAGGCGCAGCGGCTGCGCGAGATCATCGCCGGAGCTGACGCGAACGCGACGAACATTGCCGAGCTTGGCATCGGCAGCGGCCGGATCGGTCAGTTGCGCGGCATCTCCCAGGACAAGGCGATTCTCGGCACCGCCCACCTGGCGATCGGGCATAATCACTCGCTCGGCGGCTCGGTTATTAGCAACATCCACCTCGACGGCGTCTTCCGCGACGCCACGATCGAGCTCGACGGCCACCCGATCATGCGCGCCGGCCAGCTCGTCGCGTGACGAGAGAGGCTCCCTGCAAGAAAGCCGAAGACTTCCCGGCCCCGTCCAGTCTCGCGGCGAGACGGACCGGTCGGCGAGTCGTGGGCGACAACGAGGTCAAGCCAAGCGCTGCCACTACCAACGCCATCTGGCCCGACCCGCCCGCCGATCTGGGCGCGTGCCTTGTTCGGTCGTCGCTATGCCAGGCCGAGCAGCCGCGCCGCATTCTCGTACATCACTTGCGGCCGCAGCTCGTCGCATCATCCAGGCTGGAAGTCAGGAGCGCGGCTTTCAGCCATCGGCTGTCTCGCCTCCATCCGCTAACCGCGCGCCCGTGAACGTGGCCCAGGCGACACGTCGCCCGTGCTGATTCCGGACCTCGACAGAGGTCACAAAGGTGCGGCGCCCCTCGTGCACGACCCGCGCCTCGGCCGTGAGCACGTCGCCCGGCGCGGCTGACCCGAGCCAGTTGATGTTCCCCTGCATACTCAGCTCACGGCCAATCGTATGATTGGCCACGCCGGCCGCATAATCGGCCAGCGTAAACAGCACGCCACCGTGGCATACGCCTGCGGCGTTCCGTGCCCACGGCGGCAGCTCAATCCGCACCTGCGCCAGGCCCCGTTGAGCGCTGACGATGTGTATCCCGTGGTGGGCCGCGTAGGGATCGTCGCGGAGCGGGGATGCTGCGGCCGGCTCGGCCCCGCGGCCGGTGTACTCATTGCCAGCCATATCGTCCTCCCAGCGCTTCCTCTCAACTCGGTCTTTTCGCATCCCGTGAATCTTGACCATGAACCTTGACCATCAAGTTCGCTAGAAAAGGCATGCCTCGTGCCGCGCCACTCGGCAGGAGCGGGGCATACGCTCCCACCCTACGTTCGGCTACGGATCCGGACCACTCTTGATTGTCAAGAGAGCCCACTAGAAGGCGTGGCGGCGCATACCGCCGTCGACGTGGACGATCTCGCCCGTGATGTAGCGGGCCTTCGGCGAGGCGAGGAACGCGACCGCGTAACCGATGTCCTGCGGCTCGCCGATGTAGCCCACCGGGATGTGCGCGCCGGCGAACTCCTCACGATCCTCGGCTGTGGGAAGTAGCCGCCCGGTGATCTGTTCGCTCATGATCCGGCCCGGGCAAACCGAGTTCACTGTGATGCCGAAGCGACTGACTTCACGCGTGAGCCCCTTGGCCCAGGCGTGCACCGCCGCCTTCGCCACGTTCCCGGCATTGAGATTCTGCGGCTCGGATGAGCCGGTGATGTTGACAATGCGTCCCCACTGCTGCCGCTGCATCACAGGTAGAAACGCGTGCGCGAGGCGACGGTAGGCATCGAAGTTGAGGTCGAACGCGGTTTTCCACTCCTCGTCGGGGGCATCAGCGGTGACCGGCCGTCCACCGCCAGCGTTGTTCACCAAGATGTCGAGCCGTCCGAACCGGTCTAGCACGTGCCACCGTATCTCCTCGACCGCCTGCGGCAGCGTGAGATCGAGCGGCACTACGAGCGGCGGCCGAGACCCCGCGGCGACGAGCCGCGCGGCAACGTCGCGTAGCAGGTGCTCTCGGCGGGCCGCGACGATCAGTTGGACACCCTCGGTCGCGAGCACCTCGGCGATACCGCGGCCGATACCCGCGCTGGCACCCGTTACCAGTGCGACGCGCCCACTCAGCTCAAAGTCCAT
Organism: Chloroflexota bacterium; assembly: GCA_016210125.1. GTDB lineage: Bacteria > Chloroflexota > UBA6077 > FW602-bin22 > JACQUS01 > JACQUS01. The sequence continues at coordinate 11,123 of JACQUS010000391.1, forward strand.
GCACGTGCCATTCAGAGCGCTAGCTGCGCCAGGCCGCGCAGCCGTGCTGCGTTCTCATACATTACCTTCGGCCGCAGCCGGTCGTCCATGGGTGGCTGGGCATAGTAGTCGAGCAGCGGCTGCAAGGGGCAGCTCAGGTAAGCGGTACCAAACAGGAACCCGGTGACGTCCTAGAGCTCCTGTAAAAGAACTGGCGTTGCGGCACCTTGTCGCTGAGTTCGAAGCGAGCCCGCACGGGCAGAAGGGAGACCGCAACGCCGTGAAGAGGATACCACCATCGGAGCGCGTCGCGAAGCAGTTGGCCGAGCTGGTGGACGGGAAGGCAACGGTCAGCGAGGAGACGGAGCTGCGTGGCCTGCTCCTGCGGCTGGGCGTCCAACGGGTGCTCCAGGAACTGCTGGAAGCCGAGCAGCGGGAGTTCCTGGGTGCTGAGCGGTATGAGCGGGGCCAGAAGCGGCGCGGGCAGCGCAATGGCTACGAGCCCACGCACGTGGACAGCGCCGAGGGGCGGATCGACCTCTGGGCGCCGCAGGTGCGGGGGAGTGGGGAGCGGTGCACCTCGCGGCTCGTCGCCTTCCTGCGTGGGCGGAGCGCGGTCCTGGAGCGGCTGGTGGGGGAGATGTACGCCCACGGGCTGTGTCCACGCGCGATATCGAAGCGGCGTTCACGGATGCCCCCGGTGGCTGCATCCTGTCGAAGAGCATGGTGGCGCGGCTCGTGGCCCAGCAGGTGGTCGAGCGCTGGCAGAGCACCTACCCGTCGGCGATGCAGAGCTTCCTGGACGACTTCGAGGCCTGCATTGCCGACCTGTGCTGCCCGGTCGACCATCACAAGTACATTCGGATGACGAACCTGGCCGAGCGGTCGATTGAGGGGGAGCAGCGGCGCACGAAGGTCATCCCACGCTTCTGGGATGAGAAGAGCGCGCTGAAAATCTGCTTTGCGGCGCTGTGGCGGGGCAGCCAACGCTGGCAGCGGGTGCGGATGACGGAGTGGGATCGCCTCCACCTCGACCGCCTGCGCGAGGAGCACTACAGCACGGAGGGAGAACGCCAGCGTTGGAAGCGCGGCGTCGCGTGAGTCCGCAGCGTCATCGACCTCGCCGCCTCGTTTTCGCTTGGTAGGGCTAGCCTTTTCGTGGTACGCCCGGCAGGACTTGAACCTGCGGCCTTTGGGTCCGCAATTGTACGCCGCCCGTCCAGCGCCGTCCACACTTGGCTTTCTGTAAGGCTTTTCGCCCACTAGCCTGTCTGTCGCCGTCCACTACATTCCACACCCGTTGCTACATTTACTGCTACACGGCGGGCGCGAGTATAGGCCGCCCGCAGCGTGCCACGGGCGCCCTCGAGGGCCTTGCCGCTTCCCTTCCTCGCCGGTGCCCCGGCGTCCTGCGGCGAGGAGCTAGCGGCTCCGGCCCGGCAGCGCTGCCTGCTGTGATCGGGCTGGCTAGGCCCCGAGCGCCCAGCCCTCCAGCGCCTCGGCCGACCTGCCCGTGCCCGTGAACACATCGCCGGCGGCCCGCAGGCACGACATACGCGGCATCAGTTGCTCGCGGTCGGGCGCCTCGTAGTGGGAACGTTCCGAACCCGGCTCGGTCCTGCTCTGGGCCGCCTCGATGCGCCGCATGTAGCCGGCCTTGTCGAGCGTGACGTGCTGGCCGGCCGCCGGTAGCTCCGTGCCCACCTCGGCCCACTTGCTGAGGTTCAGCCAGCCCTCGCGCTCCGCCAGCCGGAAGCCCCTGCCATTCACCCGCTCGACCGTCCCCGTGATCGTAGTTGCCATCGCTCGCACCTGCCGTTTCGGCCTGCTGGCCGTCGTCAGGGCGGCTCGCCTCAGCCGCCGACGGGCTGGAGCCTCGCTCGAGGCCCCACGCGCTGCGGAACGTCGCGGCGGCTGGGACGTGCTTGCAGGTGCGCCGGGACCAGAAGCCCGGGCGCAGCTCGTGGCCGAGCCGCCCTCGGTCCTACGTGCGCCGCATCCGCCGGCCACCGCAGACCTCCAAGCTCAAGTCGAAGGCCCGCTCTTTGGCTGCCGCGCGGTCGCCAGCGAGGGCGCTGGTCGCTGCCCCTATGTCCGTCCCACCATTCCTGAAGTCCTCCAGCTCCATGATGGCCTGGAAGAGACCCCAATGCGTGCTCTTACACGCTTCGTGGTTCATGTCTGTCCCGGCTCCCTCAAAAAGGTGCCAGGCGGTGGCCCTGCGCCGCTGCGCCCGAGCACATGCAGCAACCCAATCTCTCTGCCACTCCATCGTCTTGTGGTGTGCAGCATCACTTCGGGGTAGAGGGGGCAAAGGATAGGTGCCGTCAACCACCCAGGTCGCGCTCTCCAGGGTCACCCTCACGCGAGCTAACCACTCGCATGCCTCTCTTAGAGCGTGTCCGGCTAAATAGCGGCATAGGCGTTCCGGCCGGGGATGGGACAGAGGCGGCGGAGCATCAGGCGAATCATCGCCAGGTACAGCCAGGCCTCGCTCGTCTCTTCCCGCTCCTCGTAATCCTTGGCTAGCCGCCGGTTGCGACCGATCCAGGCAATGGTCCGCTCCACGATCCACCGCTTCGCCTGCACGACGAACTCCCCAGCCGCGCGCTGCACGATCTCCAGCGTTGCCCCCAGCGCCTCCTTCGCCCAGGCGACCAACTCGCCAGCGTAGCCCTGGTCTGCCCAGACCAGCAGCAGCGTCGGCTGCTCGCGCTTCAGGTCAACGCGCAACGCGTCGGCCGCCTCGCGATCCTGCACATCGGCGGCCGTCACGTACGGCAGCAGCAGGAAGCCGTTGGTATCGACCGTCAGATGCCACTTGCGCCCGACGATGCGCTTGGCCCCATCATAGCCGCGCGCGCCCCTTTTTCCGTCGTCTTGACCGTCTGGCTGTCGATGATGGCCGCCGTCGGCGCCGCACTCTTGCCCATCGCCATGCGGACCTCGTCCCGTAGCGCGTCGTGGACCCGCTGCCACGTCCCGTCGTCGCGCCACGGGGCAAAGTAGTCGTAGACCGTGGACTTCGGCGGGAAGCCCTTGGGTAGGTTGCGCCACTTGACGCCGTTGTCGAGCACGTACCGGATCGCTTCCACGATCAGCCGCCGATGGTGCAGGCGGGGCTGGCCCCGCGGCTTCTTCTCTGGCAAGAGCGGCGCGATCCGCGCCCACTGCTCGTCGGTCAAGTCCGAACTGTAGCCCTGCGCCTCGTCCTCCGGCATTGCCGTCTCCGGCTCGGCAACCATGGCTGCTCCTCGCTGCGCTTATCACCATGGTTTACCATAAACTTCACTTAGCCGGACACGCTCTTAGAGCGTGTCCGGCTAAATAGCGGCATAGGCGTTCCGGCTGGCTATTCGGTTTGGGGGGAGTATATCTGGTCATCCGAGCAGCGCGATGCGGCTCAGCACTTTTTCGTCCAAAGAGGAGGCGTATGGCGGCCCACTCATGAGCCGCGGCATGGGATAGGCATGGAAGAGGCGCTCCAGCTCGGTGGCAGCGGCAACTGCGTCGATGGCTTTGAAGCCTTCGTCTACGAGAGCCACTGCATACGAATAGGGCTCAAGCAGAACGTCTTGGTGCCTCTTCGTCAACCCCCATCGTTCAGGGGATCCCAATCGCTCAGATGCTTCCCACAGCTTCTGCGCCATACTACTAGGGACAATTGCTAGTTTCTCATCACGAAATCCTGCTGACCGGACAGTTAGCGTACGAAAACCCGCTTCGTGGATTCTGTGCCGAGGCTCATATAGAAGAGCTGCTACATCTCGGAAGTGCTGGGCGGTAACGAGGTTGTACAGAGTTTGTGCCCCAGAGCGCTTGAGCTTCTCCTGGAACTTACATCGACGGAAACCGGCATCTTGTTCCTTGCCAGACATAGCATAGGTGCGGTGAGCCACACGCGCCTGAGCGTCCACAGCCCCGGAAAGAAGCAGCGTGAGGTAATCAAAGTGGTAGAGCATTCGGTTCTCGGTATCGGCAGTCTGCGGGAGATAGTAGAATTGCTCGCCGATTGCATCGCGGGCCTCCAAGGCGCGCATGCAGCGGACCAAGACGCTCTCACCCAGGTCGGGGGTGTCGTCGCCCCGCAGTTTCCCTGCGGCAACGCATGCGCTGAAAGTAACCGTTCACGCCCCGGAGGCTGCGGCATGGATGGGTAGCAGCGAGGGGATGCGGAGGCCATGGTGGGCGGCCAGGCAGACG
>JACQUS010000405.1 GCA_016210125.1 Chloroflexota bacterium
CGCCCATGTAGTAAGGGCGAGCCGGCGGCTCGCCCTTCTCCAGCGCGACGGTTCCGCTCAGTATAGCGCTACAGCACCCCGACGTCGCGCAGCAGCTTCAGCGTGCCCTCGAGGTCGGCCAGGTTGCCAAGGTCGAGCTTGGGCAGCCGAATCTGCGCGAGCGGCACGAGCGTCGGGTGGATGCGCGCGCCCGCGACGAGCGGATACTCGAACGTCTGGTCGGCAAAGTACTGCTGTGCGTCCCTCGCCAGCAGGTACTCGACGAAGCGCTCCGCGCCAGCGCGATTCTTCGCCGTCTTCAGGATACCAACTCCGGCGACGTTCACCATCGCTCCGGAGTCGCCGGCCCGCGGATAGTAGTTGCGTGCCGGGAACGACTCGCCGCGCTCCCGCAAGAAGCTGAAGAGGTAGTAGTGGTTGACAAAGCCGACCAGAACCTCGCCCTTGCCGACGGCGTCCACGATCGCCGTGTTGTTCTTGTAGACCTTGGGCTGGTTGGCCAGCACGTCCTTCAGCCACTTCCGTGCGCCCTCCTCACCCTCCGTGGCGCGCAGCGCAGTGACGAAGGCCTGGAAGGACCCGTTGGTCGGCGCCCAACCGATCTTGCCCTTCCACTTCGGGTCGGTGAAGCCCAGCGTGGAGTCCGGCAAGTCCTGCTCGCGGAGCAGCGACGTGTTGTAGACGACCGTGCGGGCGCGGCCCGAGACGCCGACCCACTCGCCTCTCGGCGAGCGGAACGCCTCCGGCACCTGATTCAGGATGCCGTCGGGCAGCCGGACGAACCGGCCGCGCGCCGCGAGCGCGCCAAGGGCCCCGGAGTCCTGGGCAAAGTACGCGTCGGCCGGGCTGCGGTCGCCCTCCTCGAGGATCGCCGCCGCCAGCTCGGACGTGTCACCATAGCGCACCTTCGCGTCGAGCCCAGTCTCGCGCTTCAGGCGCTCGATGAGCGGGCCAATAAGCTTCTCGTCGCGGCCGGAGTAGACGGTGACGGTGCCAGTCGCCGCTGCCGCGGCGGGCTTGGGCTGGGTCGCCTGCGCGCCCGCGGCATCGCCGCTGGGCTGCGCGGGCTGCGCCAGGGACTCGGCCGGCCCCGCGGCCGGCGCCGACGCGCCGCCTGATGCCCCCGGCTGCGCCGCACAGGCCACCCCAAGGCCAAGCGCAGCGAGCATTACAAGAACGATTACCCCGCGGTGCATGATGAGTCACTCCTGCAAGCCCGATAGAGCCTGCTCGTTTCCACCATCAGCGTCAGATCCGCTGGCAGCGGCGCCCAGCGCCGGCAGCCACGCGGCCGGGCGTGCCGGCAGTACGCCCTGCCGCCAGGTGGGCCCGTGCCCGATGCGGTGCCGGGGCTAGGCTCTTCAGAGTTAAGCTAGCCTAACGCCTCTTATGTGTCAAGGTTTTCGCTCACCGTTCGGCGCGCCTACATCGCCGGACGCGCCGCTGCCGGCCCGCCGGACGAAGGCGACGAACGCGCTGGCCGGCAGGGACAGCGCGCGTCGCGCCTCGTAGACCAGGTAGAGCGCACGGCGCAGGCGGAGGTCGGCCAGCCGCAGCGCGGCGACGCGGCCCGGCGTGCGGTCGGCCAGGGCCAGCGAGGACACGAAGCCGATGCCGTAGCCGCGCTGGATGGCCGAGACCATCGCCTGCGTCGTGTTCACGACCATGACCACGCGATGCGGCGGCAGACTGACCCTGCGCTCAGCCAGCACCCGGCTCACGCTCAGCGACGTGCCGGAGCCACCCTCGCGCTCGACGAAGGCCTGCCCGGCCAGGTCGGCCAGGTCGACCGCCGCGCGCGCGGCGAACGGGTGCGTCGCCGGCACGGCCAGCACGACCTCGTCCTCGGCAATGGTCACGAAGCGCAGGCCGGGGCGCGGCAGCCGCGCCCCGACGAAGCCCACGTCGGCACGCCGCGCCACCAGGTCCTCCACCACGGCTGTCGAGTCGGCGATGGCGATCTGCGGCCGCACCTCCGAATGGCGTTCGACGAAGCGCGCGACGTAGCCCGGCACGAGAAACTCGCCCGGCGTCGTGCTCGCGGCGATCCGCAGCACGCCGGCAACGGCGTCGGCGCTGTCGCGCAAGGCCAGGCGCAGCTCGCGCTCGCCCTCGACCACGGCGGCGGCGTACGCGCGCACGCGCTCTCCGGGGGCAGTGAGGCGCACCCCGCCTCCGGCGCGCTGGAGGAGCGTGGCGCCGAAGGCCCGCTCCAGCTTGCGCATCTGGCGGCTGACACCGGGCTGCGTGAGCCCCAGCTCGCGCGCTGCTGCGGTGAAGCTGCCTCGCTCGCCAACGGCGAGGAAGCTGCGCAAGAGCATCAGGTCCATCGTGTCACTCCCCTGCCCTGAAACCCTCTATGCCCGCTCGCGACGGCGCCACGCACGATGAAAATCGTCCCGTCGCCGGCGTGCGCCCCGCCCCACCCCCAAAAGAGTGATCCAAAAGAGTGATCCAAAGGGGGCTTCGCCCCCTTTGGATTCCCCTATCGCCCCGACGGTCGACGCGCCGCCGCCCATTTTCGGGAGCAATAACCGCCGACGGGTATCTCACCCCCTTTTACTCCTGTGAAAATGGCCCTCTGGTCGGCTACCCCACCCCACCTCATTGAGGTTTCCAGAGGGGGCTACCGCCCCCTCTGGACTCCCCGCTGCCTCATCTCCCCTCTCCGAGTCGGAGAGGGGGCCGGGGGCGAGGTCGCTCCCCCCGCCGGCGCAGCCGCTTTTCGTGCATCGCTGGCGTCCCGCAGGGAGATGACCAACTGCCCGCAACGGGTGCTCGAACGCGGGCTTCGCCACACCGGACCCGCTTCGTATGACACTTTGGTATAGCCCTTGGCAAGAGTCTACACGAAACGTCATCCTTTACGGCGGAGAGGTGGCCGCACGCGCCGGCCATCGCGAGCGGAGGGAACGACATGGCCGTTGACGTGGCGTCGCGCTACGCGCGCGGCAGTGCCATGCCGTCTGGGGCGCGCACCCCCGAACGTCGGGGCGGTGCTTGTCGCCGCCCGCTTGGGGCGGAGATTCGGGCGGGGACAAGCCCCGCCGCTACGGAGCGGGTACGACACCTGCCGCGGCGTTGGCTCGGCGCGGCCGTGCTGGCGTGGGCCGCGCTGGGGCTCCTGGGCTGCGCCGGCGGCAGTGCAGCAGCACCCTCAGCGGCCAAGCAGGCCGCCCCGGCGTCGGCGAGCGGGCAGGTGGCCGGCGCCTCGGCGGCCACGGCGGCCGATAGGGTGCTGTACATCGGCGGCATCCCCGACCAGAGCACGGCCACGCTGACGCGCGCCTTCGAGGGCTTCGCCAGGTATCTGAGCGGGCGCACCGGGCTGATCGTCAAGTACGCGCCGGCCGCCGACTACGCGGCCATCGTCACGGCCTTCAAGCGCGGCGACGTGCACCTCGTCTGGTTCGGCGGGCTGACTGGCGTGCAGGCGCAGGCGGCCGTGCCGGGCAGCGAGGCCCTCGCCCAGCGGCCGCGCGACGCCGAGTTCCACTCCAAGTTCATCGTCCAGGCCGGGCTGCCCGCCCAGAAGCTCACCGACCTCAAGGGCCTGACATTCACCTTCGGCAGCGAGAGCTCGACCTCCGGTCACCTGATGCCACGCTACTTCCTGCGCCAGGCCGGCATCGACCCCGACAAGGACTTCAAGGGCAAGCCGAACTTCTCCGGCTCGCACGACAAGACTTGGAAGCTGGTCGAGACCGGCGCGTTCCAGGCCGGCGCGCTCAACGAGGCCGTCTGGGAGAGCGCGCTGAAGGATAACAAGGTCGACCAGACCAAGGTGCGCGAGTTCTACACCACGCCGCCGTACTACGACTACCACTGGGCCGTGCGCGGCGACGTCGACCAGGTCTTCGGCGCCGCGACGAAAGAGAAGCTGCGCCAGGCGCTGCTGGGCATGCGGCCCGAGCACGGTCCAGAAGCCCAAGAGGCGCTGAAGCTGTTCGCCACCGACCGTTTCATCGAGACGAAGAATGAGAACTACGAGGGCATCCGCCAGGTGGCCCTCCAGCTTGGCATCCTGAGATGATGTTCGTCCTCGACGCGGTGAGCAAGGCCTACGGGTCGACCGTCGCCCTGCACCCGCTCTCGCTGGCCGTCGCCCGCGGCGAGACGCTGGCCGTCGTCGGGCCGAGCGGAGCCGGCAAGACGACGCTGCTGCACCTGCTCGGCGGCGTCACGCAGCCCAGCGCCGGCGCCGTCTGGATCGCCGGCCGCCCGCTGGCCAGCCTGCCGCCGGGCCGCGAGCTGGCGCGGCTCGTCGGCGTGATGCACCAGCAGCTCGACCTCGTGCCGCACCTAGCGGCGGTGCACAACGTCCTGGCCGGCCGCCTGGGCGAGTGGCGCCTGCTGCGCTCGCTCGTCTCCCTCGTCGCCCCGCGCGAGATCGAGCGCGCGCTGGCCGCCCTGGAGCGCGTGGGCATCCGGGATAAGCTCTACGAGCGCACCGCGCGGCTCTCGGGCGGCGAGCAGCAGCGCGTCGCCCTGGCGCGGCTGCTGGTGCAGGACCCGGCGGCCATCGTCGCCGACGAGCCGGTGGCCTCGCTCGACCCAGCGCGCGCTGAGGACCTGCTCCAGCTCCTCACGGGCATCGCCCGCGACGACGGCAAGACGCTCGTCGCCAGCCTGCACTCAATCCAGCTCGCGCGCCGCTACTTCGCGCGCATCGTCGGCCTGCGGCGCGGGCGTCTGGCGTTCGACCTGCCGGCGGCGGCCGTGAGCCAGGCGCACGTCGACCGCCTCTACGACCTCGATGAGCGCGCCGATGACCTGGCCACCGCGGCAGCGCGCTAGCGCCACGCCGCGCCGCCGCCCGCTCGACGGCCGCGGCGTGCTGACGCTGCTCCTCGGCGGGGCCTTCGCCTGGAGCCTCGCCACCGTCCCGTGGGGGCCCGACCTCGTGCACCCCGGCGGCGAGCGGGCCATCGCACAGCTCCTGGCCGCCGCGCTGCGGCCGGAGCTGTCGCCGCCGTTCCTCGCGCTGGCGCTGGAGGCAAGCTGGCGGACGGCGGCCTACGCCGTGGCCGGGATGACCGTCGCTGTCGCCATCGGCCTGCCCCTCGGCGTCGTCGCCTCCGGGGCGCTGGCGCGCGGCGCGCTGAGCCGCCTCGGCGCTGTCGCCGCCACTCGCGGCCTGCTGGCCCTCCTGCGGGCCATCCATGAGCTTGTCTGGGCCTGGCTCTTCGTCGCCGCGCTTGGCCTCTCGCCTCTGGCAGCCATCCTAGCCTTGGGATTGCCCTACGCCGGCGTCCTCGGCCGCATCTACGCCGGCCTGCTCGGCGACGTCCCCGAGGCGCCGCTGCGCGCGCTGCGGGCCAGCGGGGCCTCGGAGTGGCAGGTGCTGCTCTACGGCCGGCTGCCACAGGCCCTGCCGGACCTGCTCAGCTACACGTTCTATCGCTTCGAGTGCGCGATCCGCTCGGCGGCCATCCTGAGCTTCGTCGGCCTGGGAGGCCTGGGCTACCAGATGCAGCTCGCCCTCGACGACCTACGCTACGGCGAGCTGTGGACGCTGCTCGCCTGCCTCGTGGCGCTCGTCGTGGCCGTCGACCTGTGGAGCGGCGAGGTCCGCCGGAGGCTCGTCGCGTGAGCCGCACGTCCCCCCTGCCTCGCGCGGCGCTCGGCCGTCCCTGGCGGCCGTCGTTCCTCGTGGGCTCGCTCGGCGCTGCGCTGGCGCTGCTCGCCGGCGCCTGGGGCTTCGTGCTGCTCGCCGACGACGCGCGCAGCCGCAGCGCGCTCTCGGCCGCGGCGCTGGCCCACGCGGCCGAGTTCGCCGGGGCGCTGCTGGGGGCCGGCTCGGACGCTCCGCCGGCCTTCCTGCAGGCCGAGCGCTGGTGGGCTGCCGCCGCGCTAGCCTACGAGACCTTGGCGATGAGCGTGCTGGCCATTGGCATCGCGGCCATCGGCGCTCTGCTGACGGTGACGCTCGCCGCACGCAACGTGGCACGGGGACTCCTCCGGCCATCGCGCTCGCCGCTCTGGCCGGCGCTTTTCGTCGTGATCCGTGCCGCGTACATCTTCTCGCGGGCCGTGCCGGAGCTGGTCTGGGCCATGCTCGTCGTGTTCGTCTTCTCGCCCGGCATCCTGCCCGGCGCGCTGGCGCTCGGCCTGCACAACTTCGGCATCCTCGGCAAGCTCTGCGCCGAGGTCGTCGAGGACCTGGACCCGCGGCCGGCGCGCGCGATGCGGGCTAGCGGCGGCAGCAGCGCGCAGGTGCTAGCGTATGCCGTGCTGCCCATGGTGCTCCCGCAGTTCCTCACCTATCTCATCTACCGCTGGGAGGTCATCATCCGCACGACCATCGTCGTCGGCTTCGTCAGCGCCGGCGGGCTCGGGCGCGACTTCCGCTTGGCCATGAGCTTCTTCCACTACACCGACGTCGCGCTGCTGCTGATGGTCTACCTCCTGCTCGTCCTGGCGGTCGACCTCGTCGCCGGGGGCCTCCGGCGCTTGAGCCGCTAGCCGCCGGCCCAGCGCCGCGCTCGTCCGCGAAGCGCTGCCGTCGGACACGGCTCCGGTGCGCCCGCTTCTGTGTCCGCGCGCCCCTGCCTCGCCCCCCAGGAGGCAATTCGGAGGTGGCCTTACTACCTCGTCAGAATCGCTTGCTCATCGCGGTGGCCCCACCCCGGCCCCAACGGGTTATCGCAGAGGGGGCGAAGCCCCCTCTGCGCTCCCCTGACGTCGGCTCGACGAGCAAGTCTCCACCAACGGTTTGCCCATGGGCACGTCTGTTTCGTACACTTGCGTTATGATGAAGTCCCTTCGCGCAACCACTACGCCCCGCGTCGTCCTGCTCGACGTCGGCTACACGCTCCTCAAGCCCTACCCCTCTATTGAGGAGGTGTGCCACGATGTCAGTCGGCGCCTCGGCATCGACCTCTCGGTGGAGCAGCTTCAGGGCACGCGCCACCGCGTCGAGGGCTACTACTACACGGCG
>JACQUS010000397.1 GCA_016210125.1 Chloroflexota bacterium
CATCCCCACCGGCACGCGCGAGATGCAGGCGCTGCTTGTGCTCGATCGTGTGGGACAGAACTGGCGGCGCCATTTTCGCGGCTCGTGCCGCTTCGTGCCCCTAGTCGGCGCGGCGGGCTGGCCCGAGGGCGACCAGCCGCCGCCCGAGCCGTTCCCCGCGCCGCCGCACGGCTGCGGCTGGAACGGGCGCAAGCCAACTGCCTAAGCCCCAGCGATGAACCAACGAGCGACTATCGCATCGTAGAGGATGGGACGCTTCCGGGTCGGCCCTCCTCACCCGGGGCTCGCAAACGCGCGCTATCGGTGAGTCGTGTCAGGGCGATCTCGGTCGGCACGTGAAGACGGCCGGCAGCACCCGCGCACGTGGCGGACACGCGCCACAGCGGAACTCAAACCGGGGGCCTGGCGGCTGCAACTCTATGGTACAGCGGTGCCTCACCCCTTCGCGCCCAGGCACGTCGTAGGAGCACACTAGACCTGCACCTTGTTCGCAACCACAGCGAGGATCGCATAAGAGACAGATGTGGTCGCCCTCTTTCAACTCGCCGCCCGCCCAATCTGAGCAACCGAAGGGCGCGTCGTGTATGTGAACATAATAGACACAGAACCCGAGCCCTCGCAGTGGCGGCCCAGCCGCAGCGCACGGCACTGGGATGAGAGGGTTCCCAGGCGTAGGTGGCTCACCCGGCACGGGAATCGGGCGAGGGTCACCCGGCCCGGCAATCGGCCCAGGGTAAGTTGGGTCGCCAGGCGCTGGGTCTGTAATTGGGGCCGTCTCGTCCGCTCGTGCCGTCCTCCCGAAGATGGTCCGGCCGAACACCGAGGCAACGAGGGCCCCCAGGCCTGCCTTGAGCACCAATGTCACGACATAGCGTCGATCCCACTCGAACTCCACGGGCGGTTCGTGCGTCACGTTGTACTGCTTGACCGCGCGAAGCGCTGCTGCCACCCGCACCATGTAGGCGACGAGGTGGCTCAGCAGTAAGATCGTGAAGGCGAGAGCAACGACCAGAGCCAGCATCGATAGGATCGAATCAGGCCACAGAAAGTACAGGAGTATCCCAACGATCCAGCTCACGGGGGTGCCAATAGCCGACGACCTCATACATCGGTAGCATCTTCCCAGCTTGGCTGCGAGAAGGTCTCGGATCCTTGCAGGGAAGCGTCTGAGCTGTGCCACGCCCGACCCCCCCCCCACCTGGCCCACCCGACGGGGACCAAGCGCCTGACGAACTCTCCTCACCACATTCGGCCCATCCAGCGTTCGTCGCACGACGCCCGATCTGCTCGCTGGTCCGCACAGGCCAGCCAATCCGTCGACATCTGCAGTAGCTACGCCTGGCGACCTCTGACGTACGAACGAGACGGAGGCGGCGCGCGAGTTTCGCGCTGCCGTCACCATCTCCGACGAGAACGAAATCTGCGCAACCGTCGGCCCGTAAGCTACGCGTCCTTCGCCGTTGCGCTCCTCAGAACGACCGCCACGAGCGCGCCTCTACGCCCCGGTAATGAGCTGCCGCACGACGTTGGCGTTCAGGTTGCTCTGCGCCAGCGCCGCCGTGCCAACCTGCTGCCGAATCTGGAGCGCCGTCCGCCGCGCAGCCTCGAAGGCCACGTCGGCATCGCGCAGCCGCGAGATGCCCTCGGCGAGGTTCACGCCGGTCGTCGCCAAGTTGCCCAGCGTGCTCTCGAAGCCGTTCTGCGCCGCGCCGACGTCCCCCCGCGCCTCGGCGACCTGCGCCAGCGCGGTGTCGATGGACCCCAGCGCGGCGGCGGCGCCGGCCTGCGACCCCACGTTCACCCCGGCGACGCCGAGCGCTGCGGCGCGCACGTCCGGCAGCGTGACCTGCGCCGTCTCGCCGTTGGCGCCGGTCTGGACGGTCAGGGGATTCGTCGTGAGGTCGCCATTGAGTAGCTGCTGGCCGTTGAACTGCGTGTTGTTGCCCACCTGGTTGAGTTGGGCTTCAAGCTGCTGCATCTCGTTCTGAATCGCTCCGCGGTCGGCATCGCTCAGCACGCTGCTGTTCGCCTGCACGGCCAACTCGCGCATGCGCTGGAGCGTGTCGCTCGTGCTTCCCAGCGCGCCCTCGGCCGTCTGGAGGACGTTGATGCCCGTTTGGAGGCCGCCGCTCGCCGCGCCGATGCCGCGAAGCTGGCCGGTGATCTGCTCGGCGATGGCCAGCGCGGCCGCGTCGTCCGCCGCGGTACTCACCCGCAAGCCCGTGGCCAGGCGGCGACTGTTCACGCCTTGCTGGCGGTTGATCTCGCGCAACTGGTTGAGGGTGCTACCGGAGCTGCCGAGGGGGTTGATGGCCATTGTTGCCTCCTCCCGTTGATGTGGGCGAGGCGTCCGTGCGGCCCGCGCGAGTCCGTTCAGCCGCAATCATAGCACACGGTGTCAAGAGCCGCCAGCCGTGCGACCGCAACTTTTCCCCGCCGCGAGCCGTGTGCTACACTTCAGGCGCTTCGGCGGGGGTGACACCAGCGGCCCGCCAAGAGAAGGGATACGGACGGCATGGCCCGACGCGTCGTCGTGACAGGCTTGGGGGTCGTCAGCCCGATCGGCAACGACGTCCCGACGATGTGGGCGAACATGGTCGCCGGACGCTCCGGCATCGGGCCGATCACGCGCTTCGACGCCGCGGGCTTCGAGTCGCGCATCGCGGGCGAGGTGCGCGACTTCCGCGTCACCGAATATCTGGAGGTCAAAGAGGCGCGGCGGATGGACCGCTTCGCGCACTACGCTGTCGCCGCGGCCAAGCAGGCGCAGGCCGATGCCGGGCTGGAGGTGACGAGCGCGAACGCCGACGCCATTGGCGCAGTCCTCGGCTCGGGCATCGGCGGCCTGGAAACGATGTTCGACCAATCCAACGTGCTCCAGACACGCGGGCCGGGGCGGGTCAGCCCCTTCTCCAGCACGATGATGATCATCAACATCGCACCAGGCCAGGTGGCCATCCACCTCGGCGTCAAGGGCCCAAACTGGGGCATCGTCTCAGCCTGCGCGACCAGCGCGCACGCCATCGGCGAGGCCTACGAGATCATCCGCCGCGGCGACGCCGAGGCTATGTTCGCTGGCGGCAGCGAGGCGACGATCACGCCCCTCGGCATCGCGGCATTCACCGCGGCGCGAGCGATCTCGACCTACAACGAGGAGCCTCACAGGGCCTCGCGGCCCTTTGACGCGCGGCGCGACGGCTTCGTGCTCTCCGAGGGCGGGGCCGTCGTCTTGCTAGAGAGTCTGGAGCTCGCCCGCGCGCGCGGCGCGCCGCGCGTCTACGGCGAGATCATCGGCTACGGCGCGACGGCCGACGCCTATCACGTCACCGCACCGCCGGAGGGCGCCGAGGGCGCGGTGCGGGCCATGCGGCGCGCGCTGGCCAAAGGCAGTTTGCGGCCCGAGGAGGTCGAGTACCTCAACGCGCACGGCACATCGACGCCGCTCAACGACAAGAGCGAGACCGAGGCCATCAAGGCCACCTTCGGCGAGTATGCGTATCGCCTGCCGATCAGCTCGACCAAGTCGATGACCGGCCATATGCTCGGCGCGGCCGGGGCCATCGAGTCCATCGCCTGCCTCATGGCTATGTGTGAAGGCGTCATCCCGCCGACCATCAACCTCGAGGTGCCGGACCCGGCCTGCGACCTGAACTACACGCCGAACGTGGCCCGCCGCCTCAAGCCCCGCATCACGATGAACAACTCGTTCGGATTCGGGGGGCAGAACGCCTGCCTCATCTTCCGCGCCGTCGACTAGAGATGGAGTAGCGCCCGGCGATGAGCCTCCGGCGACTGCGCTGGCTGGCGATCGTCAGTCCGGTGCTGTTCGTGCTGGCGCTGGACCTCGTGCGCCACGGGCCGCTGGCCTGGCTGCGCGACTGGCCCGGCCTGCTGGCGACGACAGCCCTGCTGGCCGCCGGCGCGGCGGTCTTCTCGCAGTTCGTCTTCACCGCGGTCGCGCAGCGCGAGCGGACGATCCTGGAGCGCAATCGCGAGCTGTCCGTGCTCAACGCCGCCAACGCGCGGCTGCTGGCCGAGATGCGCCGCCGCGAGCGCGAGGCGCAGGCGTTGGCCACCATTGGCGGTGAGATCTCGGCGCGCCTCGACCTGGACGAGACCCTCCAATCGGTCGTCGAGCGCGCGCGCGAGCTGCTCGAGAGCGACGCCGCCGTGCTCAGTCTGGTGGACGAGCGCACCGGCGAGCTGTTCGTCGCCGCGCACACCGGCCTACGTACCGACCAGCTCGCAGCTCTACGCCTCGAACGCAATGTCGGCCTGGCCGGGCGCGTGCTGGCCAGCGGCCAGCCAGTCGAGATCGACGACTATGTCGCTGGCGACCTCGGCGCGCCGCAGGCCGATGCGGCAGCACGCGCCGAGGGCCTGCGAGCGCACCTGGCCGTGCCGCTGCGCGCGGCCGGCGACGTCCTCGGCGTTCTGACCGTCGCGCGGCGCTCCGTGGAGCGCTTCACCGAGCGCGATGTCGAGCTGCTGCTCCGGCTGGCCAACCAGGCGGCCATCGGCATCCAGAATGCCCGCCTCTACGCCGCCGTGGCCGACCGTGCCACCGCCCTGGCGGCGATGATCCAAGAGATGCACCACCGCATCAAGAACAACCTCCAGACCGTGGCCGATCTGCTCTCGCTGGAGGCCTTGGAAGGCGGCACCTTGCCGGCCGAGGGTCGGCTGCGCGAGAGCATCGCCCGCGTGAAGGCCATCGCCGCGGTGCACGAGCTGCTCTCGGCCGACAACGTCGGCGAGACCGACCTGCGCCGACTGGCCGAGGCCGTGCTGGGCGGCGCGCTGCGGACCATGGGCGCGCCGACGTGCCACGTCGAGGCCGCAGTCCACGGGCCGGCGATCATGGTCTCGTCGAAGCAGGCCACGGCCCTCGCGCTGGTGCTGAACGAGCTCATCAACAACGCCCTTGCCCACGGCTTCGCCGCGCGCAGCGCCGGCGCGCTGGACGTCGAGCTGGCGGCCAGCGACGGGACCCTGGAGGTGCGCGTGGCCGACGACGGTGCGGGCCTGCCGCCAGGCTTCGACCTGGCCACGTCGGCGCATCTCGGCTTGCGCATCGTCGGTACGCTAGTCTCGAAAGACCTCGGTGGTGGCATCGAACTACGGTCGAGCGCCGGATGCGAGGCCATCGTGAGGTTTCCGCGACAATGAACGATCTACGCGTGCTGATCGCCGACGATGAGAGCATCCGCCTGATGAACCTCGCCGCGCAGCTCCACAGCCTGGGCTGCGAGGTGGTCGGCGAGGCAGCCGACGGCGTGCAGGCCATCGAGCTAGCGCGCCAGACGAAGCCCGACCTGGTCATCCTCGATATTAAGATGCCCTACCTCGACGGCATTGAGGCTGCGCAGCGCATCACCGCCGAGCGGCCGGTGCCGATCATCCTGATCACGGCCTTTGGCGAGCGCGAGCTAGCCGAGCGCGCCATCGAGGCCGGCGTGTTCGGCTATCTCCTCAAGCCCGTAGCCGAGGAGGACCTGCACCCTGCCATCATGCTGGCCATGTCGCGTTTCCGCGAGTTCCAGGTCTTGCGCCACGAGCTGGAGAACGTGCGCGAGGCGCTGGAGACGCGCAAGCTCGTGGAGCAAGCGAAGGGCATCCTGATGGACCGTCTCCACCTGAGCGAGGCGGAGGCCTTCCGGCGCATGCAGGTGCAGAGCCAGCGCGAGAACAAGAAGATGGCCGACATCGCGCGCGCGATCATCACCGCGGCGAAGGTGATGTAGCCGTCGGGGCAGGCCCCACCCCACCCCACCTGAGGTGGGACGCGGAGGGGCTTCGCCCCTCTGCACGCCTGTGTAAGTACTCCTCTCCTGTGAAAATACCCCGCTGGGCGGCTACCCCACCCCACCCCCATGAGGTTGCCAGAGTTCGCCTTCGGCGACCTCTGGACTCCCCGCCCGCTTTGCTCCCCCTCTCCAGCCGCGCCGGAGAGGGGCCCGGGGGGTGAGGTCCCCCCTGCGGCGCAGCCACTTTTCATCCATCGCTGGCGCCGCGCAGCGACATGGGCAACTCCCTAGGTATGGCCGCTGACGAGGAGACTGATGTTAGCTCGCACCGGCGACGAAGGCTGCCCACGCTTCGTCCCACGCCGCGCGCAGCGCCGCGGTCCGCGGGCCGGGGTGACCGTCGCCGATCGCTTGACCGTCCACGGCGACGAGCGGGCGCACGCCGAGCACGGCGTTCGTCAGGAAGGCCTCCTTGGCCGCCAGCAGGTCGCGCGGGCGCAGGTCGACCTCGCGGGCCGGCATGCCCAGGCCCTGCGCCGCCGTTAGGACGAAGGCGCGCGCCGTGCCGGGTAGCGCGCCGGCGCGCACCGGCGGCGTCACCAGCGTGCCGTCGAGCACGGCGAAGAGGTTGCTGGTCGTTGCCCCGGCAAGGGTACCGCGCGTGTTGCGCAGCAGCGCGTCGTCCACTCCGCGCCGCTGCGCCTCCAGCCGCGCCAGCACGCTGCCGGCGTAGCTGAGCGACTTGACGCGGCTAAGCGGTGAGCGCTCGTCACGCCGCGTCGTCGCGACGATGGCGCGTGCCGGCTCTCCTGGTGGCGGTGCCAGCGGCAGCACGCGCACCACCACGGTGGGGCGCAAGCCCGGGGGCACCGCGACGCCGCGGCCGGCATCAACGCCGCGGCTGACCGTCAGGCGCACGACGGCCTGCGGCAGCGCGGCCCGCGCCGGGGCGTCGTCGAGCAGCGCCGGCAGGTCCAGGGCATCGATCGGTAAAGCGAGCAGCAGCGCCCCGGCGCGTAGGCGCGCCAGGTGCGCCTCCCAGCGGTAGACGCGCCGGCCGGCCGCGCGCATCGTCTCGAACACGCCGTCGCCGAGGGTGAAGCCGCGGTCGAGCGCCGAGATGCGCGGTCCTTCCTCCGGCGCCGGGCTGCCATTCACGAAGAGCATTGGGGTATCCCCAGCGCCGCGAAAGTCCCGCGGGCCTTGTCCAGCGTCTCGGCGTACTCGGCGGCCGGGTCGGAGTCGGCGACGATGCCGCCGCCAACCTGCACATAGGCCTGGCCGCCCACGAGCACGGTGGTACGGATGGCGACGCTCGTGAGCATCGCCCCGTCGAAGCCGACGTAGCCGATGGCCCCGCAGTAGACGCCGCGGACCACGCGCTCCAGCGCGGTGATGATGCCCATGGCGCGCACCTTGGGCGCCCCAGTCACGGATCCGCCAGGCAGGCAGGAGCGCAGCGCGTCGACCGCCGCGAGGTGCGGCCGCAGCCGCCCGCACACCGTCGAGACGAGCTGGTGCACGGTGGGGTAGGTCTCGACGACGAACAGCTCTGGCACGTGCACGGAGCCGACCTGGCAGATGCGCCCCAGGTCGTTGCGCAGCAGGTCGACGATCATGACGTTCTCGGCGCGGTCCTTGGCACTCTTTCCTAGCTCGTCGGCCAGCGCCGCGTCCTCGACGGGCGTCCGGCCGCGCGGGCGTGTGCCCTTCATCGGTCGCGTCTCGATTACCTCGCCGTCGAGCCGCAGGAAGAGCTCGGGCGAGGCGCTGAGCACGACCAGATCGCCGCAGTCGAGGTAGGCGCCGAACGGAGCGGCGCTCAGCGCCCGGAGGCGCGCGTACAGCGCGCGCGGCCCCGCCGTGGGCCGGACGGCGAAGCGCTGCGTCAGGTTGACCTGGTACACGTCGCCGCACGCCAGGTGCTCCTTCACGCGCTCGACGGCGCGCAGGTAAGACGCGCGGCTGAACGTGCTGGTCGGCGGCCCGGGCGGCGGCAGCGGTGCGGGCGCGTCGTCGGCCGAGCGCAGGCCAGCCAGCCAGGCGCGGGTCTCGGCCAGCCGGCGCTCGGCGGCCAGCGAGTCGCCGGCCGGCCCGCCGCTGGCGACGGCCCAGCACGCGCCGCTCAGGTGGTCCCAGGCCAGCACGCTATCGTAGAAGGCGAGGTGCAGGTCCGGCAGAGCGAGGTCGTCCTCGGCGCGCGGCAGTCGCTCGAGGTGGTGCGCCAGCTCGTAGCCCCAATAGCCGACGGCTCCGCCCTGGAACGGTGGCAGGTCGGGGCGCGCCGGCCGGCGCAGCCGCCGCAGGAGGTCGGCCGCAGCGGCGAACGGGTCGTCGTCCCACACCTCGCGCCGGCCGCCCTGCCAGCACAGCTCGACGCGCCGCCCCTTGGCTTGCAGGACCCCAAAGGGCTCGGCCATCAGGTAGGAGTAGCGCCCCAGCCGACCGTCGACCAGCGCCGAGTCCAGCCAGGCAACGTACGGGGCATCGGCCAGCGCCTGCCAGGCCGCGAGCGGTGTCACGCCGTCGAACGGCGCCGCGCGTGGCAGCACGAGGTGTCCGGTCCCTAGCCGGCCGGCCCGGCCGGCGCCGGGCGGGTAATCGCGGCCAGCGCCGCGGCTAGGCTCGCTGCGTCGCTGGCGTCGTAGTAGCGGCCGCCGCCGGCCGCGGCGATGCCCTCGAGCTGCTGCCGTGTCTCGGGCGTCACGGCGAGGCCGACCGCGTGGACCGTGAGGTCCGCATTGGCCTGCCTGGCCTCGCGTACCGCCTTGACCGGATCGCCGCCGCAGGTCTCCTCGCCGTCGGAGATCAGCACCATCACCTCCACGATGCCCGGCAGACGGCGGAAATCGCGCGCCGCCAGCTCGATCGACTTGGCGATGGGCGTCCACCCAAACGGGGTGACCTCATTGATGCGCTCGCGCAGCGTCTGCGGCTGGACCGCGCTGATGGGATACAGGAGCTCGATCTGCTGGCATTGGAAGGCGCGATCGCCGCGCCGGTGTCCGTAGACCCAGAGGCCGACCTGCACCGTCGGCTGGAGGCTGCCGACGAAGTCGTTCAGGACCTCCTTGGCGATGTCGATCTTCTGGCGGCCGCCGAGCCGCTCGAGCATGCTGCCCGAGGCGTCGAGGACGAAGCCCACGTCAAGGGAGCCCGGCGGCCGGGGCACGCTCGCCGTCTCGACGGTTTCGCTCACGACGATCGTCGCCAGCGTGCTCGACCCGGCGGCCGGCGGTGCCGGCGGCGGGATGCTGGCGCTGCGCACCGGAGCGGGCGGCGGCGGTCCGCTCGGCAGGCTGCTCGCAAGCCGGTCCACGACGTCGTTGCGCATCGTGAGCGTCACGCGCTCGCGTGTGACCTGGCGCAGGGCCACCGCCGGGCCGCCACCCGCGGCCGCCTGCGTGCCGCTGAGGTCGAGCAGCAGCACTTTCTCCGGTGGCGTCAGCCCCGTGGCGGCGTTCAGCGCGGCCGTCAGCCCCATCGCCGGGACCAGCGCCGCGGCGGCCGGCAGTGCCGCGCCCGTGCCGGCCGCCGACACGACGACGACAATCCAGATGACGCTCACGCCGGCGGCTCCGGCCACCGCGCGCGTGTCGACGCTCACCTCAGTCCTACCGTCCGCGCCGCGCACCGCGGCGACCAGCGGAGACCCACTGGGCTCACCCGCGGCGCGCGGCGACTGCCCGAGCAGTCCGAGCGTCCAGGCCAGCGCCTCGAAGAGCCCGACGAGCAGCAGCAGTGCCGCCAGCAGCCCGAGCGCGCGCCTGCGCCGCCTGTGGTCGCCGGCCGCCGCCATGGTCGCTGGCGGTGCGCCCAGGGCGGCCGGCGCGCGCTGGCGCAGCCGCCGGGCGCGCAGCCAGGCCACCAGGCGTCGCGCGCCCGGCAAGGCGGTCAGCCAGACGAGACCCCCGCGTCGCCGGCGCCGCGGCTCGTCCGCCGCGAGCGGCGCGGTGAGGCGCGCTGCCCGACTGCGGCCCAGGGCGACTGTCGGCGTGGCCAATCCGTGCGTGCGCTGCTCTTCGCCGACCGACGCCGGCCTGGCGGCCGCGCCGCGGGCCTCGCGCTGGGCGTCCTGCGCCGCTGCCGCCGCTGGCGGCGACGCGCTAGACGCGGCCTGGCCGGCGGGCACGGGTCGCTGCTCAGCGACCTCCTGCTGGCTCGGCGTCGGCGCGCGGCGCTGCTCCGCGGCCGGCGGGCCCGCCGGTGCCGCGGGCCGCGCCTCGGTAACCGGCGCACTGGCCGACGCCGCCGGCTGGTGCTCCGCCCGCGCCGGCTGATCGGTCGGCGTGGCCCGCCGCTGGCTCTCCGCCGCGGCCGGGCCGGCCAACGTGTCCGAGGGCTGATGGCTCGGGACGGCCAGCGGCGTCGCGCCACCGTCGCCAGCGGCAGATGCACGTCGACGCACGTCCGCTTCCTGCGCGCCGAGACGCTCCAGCTCCCAGGGCAGCGACGGCGGCTCGCCCGGCTCGGGCTCCGGCAGAGCCTCACCGACCGCCGCCTCGGGCGCCTGCGCCGGATGCTCCAACGGCACCGCGGCGGCCTCGTCCGCGGCGGGCGCTGTGCGCGACTCCGCCGCGTGGGCGGAACCACCGAGGCGCTCCAGCTCCCAGGGCAAGGGTGGCGGCTCATCAGGCCGCGCGGCCGCCTGCGCGGCGGGCGCGCGGCTGCGGGCCAGGGCCAGCTTGCCCACGTAGCCGACGCGCCCTTCGGAGGTCTGCACGAGGCGGAAGGCGCCGTGCTCCTCGAGCAGCACGACTCCCGCGCCGGCTCGTAAACGTACCAGCACGGTGCTGTCCAGATCGGGCGCGCTGAACAGCTCCGTGGCGAAAGCCAGGTGCCACTCATACGGCGCAGTAGCGCCCGCCGGGCGACCCCCGTTCTCGGGTGACCGCTCCTCCGGCCGGTCCGGCATCGCGTCCTCGCGTCTCCGGGTGCGCTGGTAGCCGACGGCCGCCGCCCAGGCACGCCGACCACGCCTCCACTACGTCAAGTATCGGCAGGCTCGCGGCGGCGCTAAGACCGCCACCGCGGCCGACAGGTCCATGCCGACAGGTCCATGCCGACAGGTCCATGATATGGCTTGCTCGGTCGCACGGCAAATGGCGCGCCTCGGGTGCGCGCCCTCGGCGGCCGGGTCGCTGGCGGCGCCCACGCCGCCGTGCTACGATTGCTGCGTCGTCAAGGAGGCGGCCCTGAAGCTCCTCAAGGATAGCATCAACCTCCGGTGGCACCGCAACGGCTGCCCGTTCTACCGCGAGGACTGGACCGTCAGCGATGCGCTGTACCGCAGCATCTGCCTGCGCGACACGCCGCCGGAGACGGCCGAAGAGCAGGAGCGCTGCATGGGTATCGGCAGTAAGCAGCGCTGCTGGCGCGACCGCCTGCCGCACCGGCAGATCCTTACGCAGCTCGCCCTCGTCGACGAGCAGCGCAACGGCAGCCATCCCTAAGCGCCGCTTCCCCGGCGATCCGCACCGCGCCGCCAGCATATCCGCGCGGCCACTTTACGCTCCCATACCGCCAACGCAGCGGCTATACTGTCTGCGCCGCGCCCCACATCACCGAGGAGGCTGGAATGGCTAGCCCACCTGCCACCGCGCTCGCCGAGCGCATTGCCGCCGCGCGCCAGGCGCTGCTCGACGCCTGCCAAGCCGTGCCGGCGGAGCGCTTTACTGCCGGCCCCGGCGGCGGGGAGTGGTCGGCGGCCCAGATCATGGCCCACATTACCGAGGCCGAGGACATGAATATGGCCATGGTCGAGCGTATGATGCGCGTGGACAACCCGCAGGTCGGCCGCATCGAGCACTACGCCGCCCGCCGGCTGGGCGCGGTGGCCGAGCACGGCTCCGACGGCCGCCAGGTGGCAGTGAGCCGCCTGCGGGAGCAGGGCCAGCGCTTCGACGCCCAGGTCCGTGCGCTGGGCGACGCCGGCGTCGACCGTCCCGGCCAGCACCTGCGCATGGGTGACACGACCGTCGAGAAGGTGCTCACGGCGCTCGCGAGCCATATGGAGGACCACGCCAAGCAGATCCGCGCCCTGGCCGGGGCTGCCGCCTGAGCGCCGGGCGGCGCTCGCCCGCCGCGCGCTGCGACACAGACTGCACGGTGGCCTCTGCTAGGGGGCACGTCCCAGATGTGGTATGGAGACCGCTTCGAGTACGTGTGGGGCGACGTAGCGACGCTGACGGCTCTGCTAGGGGGCACGTCCCAGATGTGGTATGGAGACCCAATGGCCCCAAAGAGCGTGCCTTGTACCATGCCGGCACCTACCGGAGGCTGGCGTGACGCGCCGCGGGAGACGAGATCTCGCGCCGTAGGCGGCAGGCGCCCCGGCCGGCGCTAGGTGGACGACGATGGCTGCACATGAGCAAGCGAAGCCCGTCGTCCTGGCGGTCGTCCGCGATCTCTTCTTCGGTAACCGCATCGCGCACGCTGCTGAGGCTCTCGGCGCCCGCGTGGTCTTCGTCCGCCAGCGCGCCGATCTGCCGCGCCTCGTCGCCGAGCATCGGCCACGCGCGCTGCTGCTGGACCTCGCCGCGCCGGGCTGGACCTGGGCCGACGACCTGCCGGCGGCCCGCGCCGCGGCGGGCGGGCCGCTCTATATCCTGGCCTTCGGCCCGCACGCCCAGGCCGACCTGCTGCGGGCGGCCCGCGCCGCGGGCTGCGAGCGCGTCGTCGCCAACTCGAAGCTCGCCGCTGCGCTGCCGACCCTGCTCGCAGCGGCGCTGCGCGGCGGCTCCTCGACCCCTGCCGAGCCGCACAGTGCAGACTTATGATGCCTTCGGCGGCCAGCCAAAGAGGTCCGCGGCGACGCGCGCGGCGATGAGCAGCAGCACGAGCGCGAAGGCGCCGCGCAGGACGCGCGCGTTGAAGCGCCCGCTCAGCCGCGCGCCGAGTTGGCCGCCGGTCATCCCACCGGCGAGCACGATCAGCGCCTCGGGGAACGGCACTTGCCCGGTCACCAGCTTGCCTGAGAAGCCGGCGGCCGTGCCGAACAGGGCGATGAACAGGCTCGTGCCCACGGCCTCGTGCATGCGCATGCGCGCCGCGCGGACGAGCAGCGGCACCTGGATGAAGCCGCCGCCGACGCCGATCATCCCGCCGATGAGGCCGACGGTCAGGCCGATCGACAGCGCGACGATGCCACCGCACGGCGGCTCGGTCGGCTCGGCCGCCTGCTCTACAGGGGCGACGAGCGCCAGAGCGACCAGCACCACGGTTAGGTAGAAGGCCGTCAGCATCTGGCCGCTTACCAACGCCGAGGCCAGTCCGCCAGTGCCGCCCCCTACCAGCGCGCCTGCGGCGGCGATCAGTCCGATGCGCACGTGGACACGCCGGCGCCGGCGATGGGCTACGAGCGCCGACACGGCGGCGGCGAAGGTGTTGGCGATGCTGGCCCCGGCGGCGGCGTGGATCGGCAGCCCGGCGACGAAGACGAGCAGCGGGACCAGGACGATGGCCCCGAGGCCGATCGCGCCGGCCAGGAAGCCTGCGCCGAAGCCAGACAGCACCAAGATCGGCCACTGCTCCACGACCCACCTCTCCACGTTCCGACGCCGCGGCCGCCGGACCTCGGCGCGCCAGCCATTGGCACACGAGCCCACTCAGATGCTAGCA
The DNA here is from genome assembly GCA_016210125.1 of Chloroflexota bacterium. Taxonomy (GTDB): domain Bacteria; phylum Chloroflexota; class UBA6077; order FW602-bin22; family JACQUS01; genus JACQUS01. The sequence continues at coordinate 13,368 of JACQUS010000397.1, forward strand.
TGGGGGAGTGGCGGCGCGGCCGGCGACCGACATCCCGCTCGAGGACCGTATGACAGCGACAACGCAGTACTCCGCCTTCTGGTTCTACGCGGCGCAACCGTCGTGGTTTGCCCTCACGGACGAGGCACGCGACAGCGCGCGAGCAGACTTCGGCAACGCCCTGGAGAACGCCGGCCAGGTCACCCTGCGCGGCGCCTACTCGCTGATCGGGCTGCGCCACGACGCCGACTTCGCCCTGTGGGTGCACAGCGACGACGTGCAGGCGCTCCAGGCCCTGGCGCGGTCGCTGCGCCGCACGCGGCTGGCCCCCCACGTTGCCCAGCCGCACGTGCTGCTCGGCCTCGTCCTGCCGTCGCAGTACGTCGCCGACCATGTGCCGGCGTTCGCCCGCGGCGTGCCACCGCGCCGCTTCCTGTCGGTCTACCCGTTCGTCAAGACCCACGAGTGGTACTTGCTGCCCTTCGAGGAGCGCCGGGCGATGATGGCCACGCACGGCCGCATGGGCCAGCCGTGGGTCGAGACGGTGCTCACGAACACGGTCTACTCGTTCGGCATCGCCGACCACGAATTCGTCGTCGCCTTCGAGTCCGACGACCCGGTCGAGCTGGTGCGCATGGTCGAGGCGCTGCGAGCCGCCGAGGCGCGCACGTACACGGACCGCGACACGCCCATCTTCCTCGGACAGCGCAAGCCACTGGCCGAGGTGCTTGCCGACCTCGGCTAGCGGCCGTGCAACGTCTCCCGGCCCGCCAGGCGCTCCTGCCGATCGCCGCGGCGGTGGCTACGCTCGGGCTCAAGTTCGCAGCGTACGCGCTGACCGGCTCCATCGGGCTGCTTTCCGATGCGCTGGAGTCGCTGGTCAATCTGGCGACGGCTGGCCTGGCGCTCTTCGCCCTCTGGTACGCCGCGCGGCCGGTCGACCGCACCCACGCTTACGGCCACGAGAAGATCGAGTTCTTCGCTAGCGGCGTGGAGGGGCTGCTGATCGCCGTGGCGGCCCTCGGCATCGGCTCGCTGGCCATCGAGCACCTACGCACGCCGGCGCCGCTCCAGCGGCTCGACCTCGGCCTTGCCCTGGCCCTTGCCGCCGCAGGGCTCAACTTCGCGGTCGCGCGGACGCTGCTGGCGATCGGGCGGCGCACGCACTCCATCGTCATGGAGGCCGAAGGGCGCCACCTGCTCACCGACGTGTGGACCTCGGCTGCGGTGCTCGCCAGCCTCGGCGTCGTCCGCCTCACCGGCGTCGCCTGGCTGGATCCGGCCATCGGGCTCATCGTCGCGGCGCTCATCCTGCGAACCGGGCTCGGCCTCCTGCGGCGCTCGTTCGACGGGCTGATGGATCGTACCTTGCCGGACGAGGAGGTCGCGGAGCTGCGCGAGGTGCTCGCGCGCCTCCTACCGCCCGACACGACGTATCACGGCCTGCGAACGCGCCGCGCCGGGCGGCGGCGCTTCGTCGACTTCCACATGCTCGTGCCCGGGCGCTGGAGCGTCGCCAGGGCACACCTGCTGGCGCAGAAGATCGAGCAGGCCATCGCCGCAGCGCTGGTCGGCGCGCAGGTGACCGTGCACGTCGAGCCGGTGGAGGAGCCGGCCGCCTGGGCCGACACGCCGCTGCTCGACACCGGCCTGCCCAGGCCGCCCGGCGCGCCCCCGGCCGCCTAGCCGGCGTCCACCCGCGCCAGGAAGTCGAGCACCAGGCGATTGAACTCCTCGACGCGCTCGCGGTGCACGCTGTGGCCGGCCCCGGCGAAGACCACTAGCTCCGAGCCGGCGATGCGCTGATGGAGCATGTGGCCGTGCTGGAGGCCCACGAACGGGTCTTGGTCGCCGTGGACGAGCAGTGTCGGGCAGCGAAGCGCATCGAGCGCCGCGCTGCACACATCGCCGCCGTGCGCGAAGACGCGCTCCTGCCCGTCGATGTAGCGCAGCATAAGCAGGCGCCAGTATGGCTCGCCGTGGTTGCGCGCCAGCGCGGCGCGCCACGACTCCGACAGCTCGTCCAGCGGCAGCCAGGCGCGGACGGCCTGCATCGTCTGCTCGTCGATGACCGCCTGGGCGCTCTCCAGCACCAGCGAGCGCACGAGCTGCGGCCAGCCGGCGGCGACGAGGGGGGCGATCATCCCCCCGTCGCTGAAGCCGAAGAGGTGCACCGGCCGGCC
>JACQUS010000398.1 GCA_016210125.1 Chloroflexota bacterium
CAATCGCTCGGCGTCAGACAGCTTGAAGACCTCGCCCAGGATGCCGAGCGGCACGAGTCCTTGCGCGCCGGCTGCGATCAGAAAAGCCGTCAAGCTGCGCAGGCTCTCCTCGTCGAGCCGCCCTTGCTCGTCGAACGGCGTCGCCATAATCGGAAAGACACCGCGGAAAGGCTCGCTCATCGGCTCCCCCCGTGCCTCTCCTCAAGATAGCCGCCAGCGGCGTTCACCCCCGCCCCTCCCGCAGTAGGGGCACGTTGCAACGTGCCCCTACCGGTGCGCCCAGGCGCAGGGACCACTCATGCGGAACGGTCGTGCGGGCCCACGCCGGTCCACTCCAGGGGGCATCCCAGAGGAGGCGGAGCCCCCTTGGATTCCCGTCTTCATCCGCCCTCCCGCGGAAGGATGGCGCGCCGAGGACAGCCAGACTGCTCAGTAGATCTGCGGCGCGCGATACTCGCCGAACTCCTCGCGCATCAGGCCGCAGATCTCGCCCAGGGTAGCGTACGTCTTCACGGCGGCGATCAGGGGCGGCATGAGATTGTCGCTGCTGCGCACGGCGTCGCGCAGGTCGTCGAGCGCGCGGCGCACGGCAGGCTGGTCGCGCCGCTGGCGCACCTCGGCCAGCCGGGCGCACTGCGCGGCGCGGGCGCGCGGGTCGATACGGTGCAGCGTCGCAGCCGGCGCCGGTGACTCGTCCTGGTAGCGGTTGACGCCGACGATGACCCGCTCGCCGCCCTCGACCTGCCGCTGGTGGCACCAGGCGGCGTCGGCGATCTGCTGCTGCGCCCAGCCACTCTCGATGGCCCGCACCATACCACCCAGGCGCTCGATGCGCTCCACGAGCGCCGTAGCCTCGTCCTCGATGCGCGTGGTCAGCGACTCGACGTAGTACGAGCCGGCCAGCGGGTCGATGACATCGGCGGCGCCACTCTCGTGGGCGATAATCTGCTGCGTGCGCAATGCCAGGGTGGCCGAGTGCTCGCTTGGCAGGGCTAGGGCCTCGTCGTAGGCCGCCGTGTGCATCGACTGCGCGCCGCCGAGCACGCCGGCCAGGGTGTGCAGCGCGACGCGGACGATGTTGTTCTCGGCCTGCTGGGCGACGAGCGTGCTCCCGCCGCTGCCGGCGCCGGTGCGGAAGAGCCAGGACGCCGGGTTGCGCGCCCCGAAGCGCTCGCGCATGGTGTGCGCCCACATGCGGCGCAGGGCGCGCAGCTTCGCCGCCTCTTCGAAGACGTTGCAGAAGCAGCTAAAGTTGAACGCGAAGCGCGGGGCGAACTGGTCCACGTCGAGGCCACGGTCGAGCGCCGCCTGCACATAGGTGATGGCGTCGGCCATGCCGAAGGCCGCCTCGTGGACGATCGTCCCGCCGGCCTCGCGGATGTGGTAGCCGCAGACGTTGATGAAGTTCCAGCGCGGCAGGTGCTGGCTACAGTACTCCACGATGTCGGTGGCCAGACGGAGCGCCGGTCCGGGTGGAAAGATGTACGTGCCGCGGGCGAGGAACTCCTTGAGGATGTCGTTCTGCGTGCTGCCGGCGATGCTCTCCCGTGGCGCTCCGGCCTGCTCGGCGACGGCCAGGTACATCGCCAGGATCACCGCGGCAGGCGCGTTGATCGCCATCGCCGGACTCAGCTCGGCCAGCGGCAGGTCGGCAAACAGGATCTCCATGTCGCGCAGCGAGTCGATGGCCACGCCGACCACGCCGACCTCGCCATCCCCGTTGGCGTCATCCGTGTCGTAGCCGAGCTGCGTCGGCATGTCGAAGGCCAGGTTCATGCCCGTCAAGCCGTGCGCGAGCATGTAGCGGAAGCGCTCGTTGGTCTCCTCGGCCGTGCCGTAGCCAGCATACTGGCGCATGGTCCAGAAGCGGCCGCGATACATGCTGGGGTAGATGCCGCGGGTGAACGGATAAGCCCCGGGGAAGCCCAGGTCACGCTCGTAGTCCAAATCGACGACGTCGGCCGGGGTGTAGAGCGGCTCGGTGGCCAGGTCGTGCGGGGGCAGCCCGGCCTCGCGCTGGCGCTCGATGGCCCGGCGGTACGGGCCGTCGCGCCACGTCTCGTACGCGCTGCGGAGGGACTTCTCGTCGAGGATCACGGCACACCTCCCGACCAGCCCGAGCGCTGCTGCCCGCGCGTCCGTCTCGCAGCTCTTCCCTTATCTCAGCACGGCCCTCGCGGGCCGCTCCACCCCGCCCCAAGAGAATCCTCCAAAGGGGGCTTCGCCCCCTCTGGACTCCCCTTTCATCCCGCGGTTGTCGCCCCTCCAGGTGATGAGCAACTCTTCCATTATCTCACCAGGGCCCTGCGGGTCACCCCGCCGGCGCGAGCCGACCCTCCAGCGCCGCCAGCAAGCGATCGTAGCCAGCGCAGCGCTCGGCGAAGATGTACTCGACCGCGTGGACCGTCACGCTAGAGCCGCCCACGTCGCGCAAGTGGTCAACGGCGGCCAGCAGGTCGTCGCCGGGCACGATGACCGTCACCGCGTACCAGTCCTGCCCGCCATCGGAAGGCGCGTGCACGCGCGCCACCGTCGGGCCGCGCAGGCCGGCGGTGGCCGTGCGCCCCGAGACCCGCCGCGCGACGGCCTCGGCCGAGTCGCCGCGGATGTTCGCCGTGATCGAGTAGTAGCGGCGTGCGCGCAGCCGCGCCTCGAACAGCTCCAGCATGACGCGCGCCGCGGCCAGGCAGCGCGGGTTCTCGCGCAGACTGCGGCGGTTGCCGATGAGGCAGGCCTGGCTCTGCAGCATCGTGCCGCCGCTGATAGGCTTCAGGCCGTTGTCCTTGAGCGTCGTGCCCGTCTCGACGATGTCGCTGACGACATCGGCGTAGCCCATGCGCGGCGCGGCCTCGATGGCCCCCTGCGCCTCGACCAGGCGGAAGTGGTTGATGCCGCGCTCGTACAGAAACGCCTGCGTCAGGTTCGCGTACTTCGTCGCGACGCGCAGCTCGCGTCCCCCGGCCTTAGCGCGCGTGGCGATCTCAGCCAGGTCGCCCACCGAGGTGACGTCCAGCCAGGCCTCCGGCACCGCCAGCAGCAGCGAGCAGCGGCCGTAGCCGAGCGCGTCGTGCAGGATGAGCACGTCGGAGCCCTCGCGGTCGTGCTCGTGGACGACGTCCAGGCCGGTGATACCCAAGTCGACTGAGCGCTCGTCCACCTTCGCCAGGATGTCGCCCGCGCGCTGGAAGATCACCACCATGTCAGGAATGCGACTCACGGTGGCGGTGTACTGGCGTGGGTTGGGCCGATGCACGGCCAGGCCGCAGGACTGCATGAAGGCCAGCGTGTCGGCCTCCATGCCCTTGCTTGGCAGCGCCAGGCGGACAGGCTCGCTCCGCTCAGACAGCAACAGTACACGCTCCGGCAAGGGCGGCCACCAGGTCATCCAGCGCCACCAGGCGCTCGACCCGCGTGGCCATGTCGCGCAGGCGCACGCAGCCGGCCCGTGCCTCCTCCTCGCCGACGAGGGCGACGAAGGGCATCCCGGCGCTGTCAGCGTGCTGCAGCGCACCGCGCGGGCCGCGGGCACGCACGTCGAGCTCGGCGACGAGGCCACAGGAGCGCAGCCAGCGCGCCAGGAGGATGGCCGCGGTGGCCTCCTGCTCGCTGACGGGTGCGACGAGCACATCGGGCGGCACTGCGGCCGCGGCGCGCTGTCCCTCGTCGGCCTGCGCCGCACGGACGCGCTCCAGCCCGAAGGCGAAGCCGCAGGCCGGCACGTCGCGCCGGCCGCCCAGCGCGCGGACCAGCTCGTCGTAGCGCCCACCGCCGCACACCTGGTCCTCGCCGCGGCCGCTGCGGTGGTAGACCTCGAAGATGGCGCCAGTGTAGTACTGCAGGCCGCGTGCAAGGCTCAGGTCGACGGTCACCTGCGTCGGGTCGACCCCGTAGTCGGCCAAGTGCGCCACGATGACCTCGACCTCGGCCAGCGGCCCGGCGGAAAGGTCGTAGCGCTCCAGCAGCGTCCGCAGGTCGGCAAAGACCGCCGGCGGCGTGCCCCGCGCCTGCCGCAGCTCGGCGATGAAGGCCAGGGCCTGGCGGACGCGCGCGGTCTGGTCCTCGTGGCTCAGCTTGGCGACGAGGCGAGCGACGATGTCGTCGGCCGAGCGGCCGCCGGTCTCGACGCGCAGGCCGATGGCCGCCAGCAGCTCACGGACGACCACGCGAGCGCGCTCCTCGCCCAGGTCGCGCAGCAGCGCCAGGAGGTCCTGGCTGGGCTGCCGCGCCGCCGCGTCCCAGAGCGGCTGCTCGTCGGGCCGCGCGCCGGTGAGCGTCGGGTACAGCTCGGCCAGCCGCTCCAACATCTGCGGCTCGGACCTCGCGTCCACCTGGTCGAGGTGCGTGAGCAGGTAAACGCGGATGCGCTCGTCAAGCCGTAGGCGCTCGAGCAGCGCGGCGACGACGCCGATGTGTCCCAGGACGACGCGGAAGGTGCCGAGGCCGACGGCCCGTAGCGTGTCGCAGGCTAGGCCGATCACCTCGGCGTCGGCCAACGGGCCAGCGGCGCCGATCAGCTCGACGCCGACCTGGCCGAACTGGCGGTAGCGGCCGCGCTGCGGCTTCTCGTAGCGAAAGGCCGGCCCGCTGTAGGCCAGGCGCAGCGGCAGCGGCGCGTTCTGGAGTGCGTTCACGTAGACGCGCATCACCGAGGCGGTCAGCTCCGGGCGAAGGCAGATGCGGCGATTGCGAAACGTAAAGGCGAACATACGCGCCGCCAGCTCCTCGCCCGACTTGCGCAGGAAGAGGTCGGTGTGCTCGATGACCGGCACACCGAGCGGCTCGTAGCCCGAAGCGGCGAAGTGGGCTAACATCTGGCGCTCGAGCCGCTGAACGCACGTCTGCTCTGGCG
>JACQUS010000399.1 GCA_016210125.1 Chloroflexota bacterium
GAGCACAACCACCATTGCCTCGTAGCCTTCATGGAGGCCATCGGCGGCTGGGGCTTCGAGGGCGTGACCTTCTCGCACATGAACTTCGTCACCGAGGAGATGGCCGCGGCGCACAACGCGCAGTATGGCCACGTTGTCGAGGCGACGGCGTCGAGCATCGCCTGGGCCGACCCGTGGAAGGTCGATCTGGACGTGCTGGGCGAGCAGGTCGACCAGCTGCGCGGCCGCTGGCGCAGCCTGGTGTCGTTCACGCCTGAGCTGGAGCGCCCCGAGCTGGAGACCTACTACCGTGACCACCTCGCCGTCGTGCGCAGCAAGCGCTGCGCGGTGCCGTGGCAGTCGGCGCAAATCCTGGCCGACGGTGACGTGGTGCCGATCAGCCGCTGCTTCAACATCCCGCTCGGCAACATCTACGATTCGAGCTTCGCGGACATCTGGCGTGGCGAGAAGATGGCGCTGTTTCGGCGCGAGCTGCGGGACGCGGGTCTTTTCCCGGCCTGCACGCGCTGCTGTGGCGTCCTGGGGTGAGACTGCGCTACCGCCTCGCGCTCGCGGCCGCCGGCCTAGCCGCCGGCAACGGCGCGGTGCTCGCGCGCAGCACGTCGGTCGGCCGCCGTCTCATCGCCGCGCAAGCGGGCGTGGCGGCCGGCTGGGCGGCGGCGCGCGTCGTCGGGCAGCCGCTGAGCTTCCCGGTCTGGCCCAACGACGCGCCGTGGCCGGCCTTCCCGATCGTCGCCGACGGCCTCTTCGGCCTCGACGCGGCGCGGCCCGGCGCCGGGCGGCGCTTCGCCCACGGCGTCCCGCAGGGTTTCTATCGCCCGGCCGGCTGGCGGACCAATCCGGCTTTCGTCGGCTGGTGGGCCGTCGCGCAGCTCAATCACGACCTCAGTCGCGCGCTGACCGGCGTGGACGAGGAGGCCGCCAGGGACGGCTTCTGGACGCAGATCGCCTGGCTGCGGGCCAACGCCCAGCGCGGGCCGCAGGGCAGCGCGCTGTGGCCCTACGACTTCCCGTGGCGTGAGGGGCGAGCGGTGCTCAAGCCGCCGTGGGTCTCGGCGCTCTCGCAAGGGCTGGCCATCAGCGCACTCGCGCGCGCTTGGACGTTGGAGCGCCAGCCGGCCGACCGCGAGCTGGCGCGCCGGGCGGCCGTCGCCTTCGCGCTGCCGCCGGAGAAGGGTGGCGTGCGCGTCGAGGAGGCCTCGGACGTGTTCTACGAGGAGTACCCCGCAGCGCCGTACGCGCGCATCTTCGACGGCTTCGCCTTCGGGATCCTCGGCCTGCACGACCTCGCCGTGCACGGCGGCGACGACGAGGCGGCGGTGCTCTTCCGCGCCGGCCTGGCGACGCTGGCGCGGCGCGTCGACGACTGGGACTTCGCCGGCTGCTGGTCGTGGTATGGCCGCCACGGTCTCCTCGCGACGGCGCAGTATAATGCCCTCAACGCCTGCCTGGCGCAGGTGCTGGGTGCGCTGGCCGACGAGCCGCGTCTGCGCGCGGCTGGGCAGCGCTGGTGGCCGCACAGGCTGGGATGGTCGCAGCGGGCGCTCGTACGGGTCGCCGCCGCGCTCCTGTGGACGCGTTTCGTCGCACGCGAGGCACTGGGCCGTGTATAAGGGCGCGCGGGTCGCGGTGGTCGTTCCGGCGTACAACGAGGAAGCGCGGATCGGCGACGTCCTCGACACCATGCCGCTGTTCGTCGATCTGGTTGTCGTCGTGGACGACAGCAGCGACGACAGCACGGCGCCGGTGCTGGCCGTATATGCCGAACGGCTGGGCACGCGCCTAGCGGTCCGGCGGCACGCGCGCCGCGCGGGCGTCGGCCGCGCCATCGCCACCGGCTACCAGGTCGCGCTGCAGCACGACGCCGACGTCGTCGCGGTGATGGCTGGCGACGGGCAGATGGCCCCGACCGAGCTGGCAACCGTGCTCGACCCGGTGGTCGAGGGGCGCGCCGACTACGCCAAGGGCAACCGCCTGTTCACCGGCGAGGCCTGGCGGCGCACGCCGAAGGTGCGCTACCTGGGCAACGCCTTCCTGTCGCTGTGCACCAAGATCGCCTCCGGCTACTGGCACGTCGCCGACTCGCAGTCGGGCTTCACGGCCATCAGCCGCGCGGCGCTGGAGGCCCTCGACCTCGACGGACTGTATCCGCGTTACGGCTACCCCAACGACATGCTGGTCCGGCTAAACGTCCTCGGCGCGCGCGTGGCCGACGTGCCCGTGACGCCGCTGTACGGCATCGGCGAGCGGTCGAGCATGCGCATCTGGCGGGTCATCCCGCCGATCACTTGGCTGCTGCTGCGCGGCTTCCTCTGGCGGCTCGGTCAGCGCTACGTGATACGCGACTTCCACCCACTCGTCTTCTTCTACCTGTGGGGTGCGCTGCTCTTCGTCGCCGGCTTCGGGCTCGGGGCCTTCGAGACCTACCTGAAGCTGACGACCGGGGCCATCGCCGTGGCCACCGTCGTCCTCGCGGCGCTGCTGGTCACCTCGGGCTTACACCTGCTGCTCTTCGCCACGTGGTTCGACATGGAGTACAACCGGTCGCTCCGCGTCGGCGAGCCGACCGGCCTGACGGCGCGCGCCCGGCCGGCCGTGCTGCGCCCGCCCGACGTACCGGCGGCGACCGGCGAGCGGGCACGCGAGTGAGCCGCGTGCCCTCGGCGCAGCACGGCGAGCCGTACGCGCGGAGCTACCTGGCACAGTGGCAGAGGCGCGGCGCGGGTGTGGCCGTCGCGCCGCTCACCGACCCGGCCTCGCGCCTCCGCAAGGCCGCCAAGATCCTCGCCGTGCTCGAGGACTTCCTCGGCCGGCCGCTGAGCGCCCTGCGCTGCCTGGAGGTGGGCTGCTCGGCCGGGCTCATCAGCGCGGCCCTCGCGGAGCGCTTCGGCAGCGTCGTCGGCGTCGACCCCGATCCGGATGCAATCACGCGCGCTGGGCGGCTCCGGCAGCCAAACTTGCACTTCGTGCGCGCCAGCATCCTCGACTTCCCAGGGCCGGCCGAGAGCTTCGACGTGATCGTCTGCAACCACGTCTACGAGCACGTGCACGACCAGCGCGCCCTGGCGCTGAGCATCCACCGCCTGCTGCGGCGCGACGGCTGCTGCTACTTCTCGGCGGGCAACCGGCTGATGCTCGTCGAGGGGCACTACGGCCTGCCACTGCTCTCGTGGCCGCCGCCAGCCGTCGGCTCATGGTACCTGCGCGTCGCCGGGCGCGGCCGGCGCTACGACGAGCGCCACCAGACCCTCTGGGCACTCCGGCGGCTGCTGCGCGACTTCGCCGTGCACGACTACACGCTGCGCGTGCTGCGCGAGCCGGCGCGCTTCGCCGCGGGCGAGCTCGTAGGGCCGGCGGTGAGCGCGCTGCCCGGTGCGGGGCTGCGGCTGCTCTACCCGCTCATCCCGACGTACATCTGGGTGCTGACCAAGGCGCAGTGCTTGACATCGTGGTGATGTGTCGGTGATAGCCCGCATGGACGAAGCCGTGGGCGCGAAGGTTCGCCGCCTGGCGCGGCATCCGGCCGCTCGGGTGCTCGGCCTGGCGCTGACGGCGCTGGCGCTCGGCGTGCTGGTGCTGCGGCTTCAGCAGCAGCTCGATTCTCTGCGCGCGCAGACGGCCGCTCTGGACGCCTGGCGCGCCGGCGCCGCGCTGGGCGTCCTCCTGCTCTCCTACGCGGCCCAGGCGCGGGTCTGGCAGGGGCTGGCACGGCACGCTGGCGCGCGCGTCTCCTGGCGCGACGCCTTCGGCGTGCTGTACCTGGCGCAGGTGGGCAAGTATCTCCCGGGACTAGTGTGGGGCTACCTGGGCGCGGTGCACTGGGGTGCGCGCGCCGGCGTGCCTGCAGGCGCCGCGACCTACGCGCAGGTGGGCCTCGTGGTCACCGAGAGCGCCGCCGCCCTGATCCTCGGCGCGCTGGCGCTCGCCTGGATCGCTGGCCTCAGTCTGGCGCTCCTCACCGCGCTGGGCCTGGTGCTGGGCGGCGGCGCGGTCCTGGGCACAGCGCTGGCCCTGCGCTGGCTGGGGCGCTTCGGCGCTGGTGCGCCCGGGACGGCTTCAGTCGCCGGCCTCTTCGTGTGGATCGCGGTGCACTGGCTGGCCTTTGGTCTTGGCTACTGGCTGCTTCTGGGCGCGCTCTGGCCGATCACCCTGGGCGAGGCGGCACTGGCGACGGCGCTGCACGCGGCGGCATGGCTCGTCGGCTACTGGACGCTGGTCGCGCCGAGCGGCCTGGGGGTGCGCGAGCTGGTGCAGGCCACCCTGCTCGCGCCAGTCCTGCCCGCGCCGCTGGCGGTCGCCGTGCCGCTGCTGACGCGCGTCTGGCTGACGGTCGGCGACGCGCTGGCCTGGGCCGTCGCCGCCGGGCTGGCCCTCCGGCGGGCGCGCGCGGCGCTCGACGCCGGGGCCCGCGGGTGAAGGTCTGCGTGCTGGCCAGCTCGTATCCGGCGCACGCGGCCGACCTGGCCGGGCCGTTCGCACCGCACGTCGTGCGCGCGCTGGTCGAGCGCGGCCACCGTGTCGTCGTCGTGACGCAGGCGAAGCCCGGCCCACGCGACGCCGGGGGACTGGACGTGCGCTGGTTCACCTGGCGGGGCGGCGCTCGGGCCCTCGCGCAGCTCCGGCCGTGGCAGCCGCCCGACGCGCTGGCGCTGGCCTCGTGGCTGCGCGGCGCGGCGCGGGCCGTGGCCGACCTGGCGGAGCGCGAGCGCCCCGATGTCTGCCTGGCGCTGATGGCGCTGCCGGCCGGCCTCGTCACCTGGCACATCCATAGGCGCTGCGGCATCCCGTACGTCGTCTGGGCCTTGGGCAGCGATGTCGCCGTGTGGGGCCGGCGGGCGGTGGCGCGTCCGCTGCTGCGCGTCGTGCTGCGTGGCGCGGCGGCGTGCGTGGCCGACGGCGTGCGGCTCGCGGCGCAGGCCGAGGCGCTGGCTGGGCGGCCGTGCGCGTTCCTGCCAACGCTGCGTCCGCTACCGCCGGCGGAGCCTGCGCTGCTGCCGGCGCAACAGCGCCACGTCGTGTTCGTTGGACGATTGGAGCGCGTGAAGGGGCCAGACGTGCTGCTGCACGCTTGGGCGCGCTTGCGGCGGGTGCGGCGCGACGCGGTCCTGCACGTGGTCGGTGAGGGCTCGCTCGAAGCGGCGCTGCACGCGCTCGCGGACCGCCTGGGACTAGGTGGCGCAGTCGTGTGGCACGGCCTCACCGGCGCGGCGCGCGTCGCCGGGCTGCTGGCGGCCGCGGATGCCGTCGCCATCCCGTCACGGAGCGAGAGCATTCCGCTGGTGCTCTCGGAGGCGTTGCAGATGAGGGCGCCGCTGGCCGTGACCGACGTGGGCGACATGGGCGTGCTCGTCCGCCGGCACGGCCTAGGTCTGGTGGCCCCGCCGGAGGACGCGGCGGCTTTCGCGCGCGCGCTCGGCGGGGTGCTCGCGGCCGGACGCGCCGCTTACGAGCAGCGCCTCGCGGCGGCGAGCGAGGCCTTCAGCGTCCAAGCCACGGTCGAGCGCATGGAGACAGTGCTGGTCGATGCCGCGGCGTGCGGCTGCGCGCGCCGCTAAGGCATTCGTATGCGGATTCGCCGCGGCAATGCCGACATCCGGTAGGGGCGATCGCGAGGATCGCCCAGATTGGGGCGAAGACAAGCTTCGCCGCTATTACGGCACGGCTACCGTGAAAGAGTATGAGCAGCGACGGCGATGGACGAATAGGTTGGGCCAGGTCAGTCGCACGCCGTGTATGCGCAGCGCGCGCATCGCCCCGTCCGCAGTGAGTGCATACCGCAGCGCGCTGCGCCTGGTGGCCGAGAGCGTCCATGCCTGACGTCGTGCGCCAGGTGCTGCTGCTCGGCGCGGGCGTGGCCGTGCTGTGCGGCCTCGGCGCGCTCCTGCCGCGACCGCGGCTGGGCGCGGTCGCCGCGCTGCCGGCCTGTGCGGCCA
>JACQUS010000400.1 GCA_016210125.1 Chloroflexota bacterium
CAGACGCGCGAGTCCGACGGATACATCGGAGGGTCGTTGAAACCGGGATCGATGGCGACGCCGTGCAGGCCGAGCTCCCTGATGCAGCGGTCGAGCTCGCGCAAGGTGTCCGGGCGACCGAGGGGCACGCCGCCGGTGCCCAGCAGCTTGCCGGCGTAGCGGCGCTCGAGGTCGGCGATGTCGTCGTTGGAGACGGCGCCGTGCGGCGGGGGGCACTGGCGGCCGTTCATGACGCCGAGCGTAATCCCGACCGCCTCGACCTCCGCCAAGAACTCGGCCATGGAGCGGTTCAGCGCGGCCTGCGGCGGCGGCACGTTGAGCTGCCTCGCAAACCACGTGATGCGTTCGCGCGTGTAGATGCGCAGGTCGAGGAAGCCGTGGCTCGGCGGACGCAGGCGAAAGTCGATGACGTCCATTAGCGCGCCTCTGGCGGAACGACCTCCGGTCGCACGGGGAGGCCACGCTCCCTGATGTACCGCAGGGTGCCGGCGTGGGCCGGAATGGGGCTCATCTCAGCGACCGCCTTGATGAAATCGACCTCGCGACTCGGCGGGTAGGCGTTCTCCTGCGGGCGACGGTTCGTATCGATGGCCTTGACGATCTGGTAAGCCAGCTCCGGGTCGAGGTCCGAGGTCGCCACGGTCACGATCATCCCGGTCCAGGTCGGCACTGGCGCATCGTTCCCGGCCCCCTTGTACACGCCGGCGCGCACCTCGCCGAACGTGTAGTACGGATACTTCTCCTTCACCCTGGCGACGACATTCTGCGGCCAGCCCAAGACGCGGATCGGCGCCGACGCCTGTACGTCGACGATAGCGCCATCGGGCGCAGTCGCGCCTACAGCCTTGACGAACCCGACGATGCGGCGATCCTTCGTGGCCACGAGGGCGTCTTCGAGCCCGCCGCGGTACCACTTGGGGTTGATGCCGGCTGCTGCGAGCGTGTTGTGGGCCAGCACGTCGGTGTAGGTGCCCGTTCCCCCGGCGAACTCGCGACCTTCGAGCTGCGGGATCGACGTGATCCCGCTGTCCTGGCGCACGACGAACACGTTGACGCTGACGTTGCTCGTCCAGAGCGCCCGCAAGTTGCGCATCGGCTGGTCCTTGAACTGCGCCAGGCCCTCGTAGGCCTCGTATCCCAGCCCGTGCTGCGTGGTGAGCAGATGGAGCTGCCCGGATCGCAGCCGGCTGATGCCCTCGACGGCGCCCTTCGTCTCGCTGACGGTGATTTGGACGCTCGGCACGTGCTCGTTGATGACCTTCGAGGCGGCGACGGCATAGGTGAAGACCGGGGAGACCAGCGGCGCCGGCCCCCACGTGAGCCGGCGCACCTCGGCCGGCTTGGCCGGGGCAGGGGCCTTCGGTTGCGCGGGCGCCGCCTTCGGCGCTGCCGGCGCTGGAGCAGCCGGCGCCGGCGGCTGGGCTGCCGGCGGGGCGGCCTTCGCTGGCGCCGGCGCGGCCGTCGTGTCCTTCGCTGGAGCTGCTGTCGACGGCCCGCAGCCGAGGCTCAGGAGGAGTGCTAGCGCTATCGTGGCTACGCTGATGCGATCATGTCTTCGCACAGTCCACCTCTGGCTCTGCTTCGCAAGCGCTGCGTCAACTGCGGCGGCGAGCGCAATCGCTCGGCGACGCACGGCGATCAGGTCGTACCGGAGAGGACACCGCTACCCCGGAGCGTGGGCCGAACGGCCCGGCTCCTCCGCACCGAGCGTGGTCGGCCACAGCGGCTGCTGCCGGCTCGGGATGCCCTGCGAGCGGCCCGGCTGTAGTACACTTAGCGCGCAGAGGCTACACTGCCCGCCGGGATCGTACAAGTGCCGCTGTCACGCTCATGCTGTAGCGCGAGGCACATCCTAGGTGACACCGCCATGGCAGATCACCGATCGCAGCGCCCCCCGGCGCTCGAGACGGACGAGGCGTCTCCCCTCGCCTTTCTGGCGGCGCACCATGTCTTCGGCGCGCTGCCCCCAGATGATCTCGCCGAGCTCGCCGCTCAGGTGGTGGTACGCCGGTACGCGAAGGGCCACCGCCTCTGCTACACTGGGGACGCCGTAAGCTCCGTCTTCGTCGTCAGGTCAGGGCTCGTCGCGCTGACCGAGGGCGACGAGGGCGGCGACGTGCACGCGCTGGTGACCTTTTCGTCGGGCGACGTCTTCGGCGCCGCCGCGGCCGTGGTTCACGCGCCGCACAGCGGGACGGCGGTCGCCGTCGTGGACACGGTGGTGCTCGTCGTGCGGGCGGACCTCTTCGAGCGCTTCTACTGGCGCTGCGCGCAGCTCGCCTATGAGACGCTGCGTGAGCTCCACCGCCTCGAATGCCGCGCCCAGCAGACGATTTTGCGGCTCACGACCAAACAGGTAGCCTCGCGCATCGCCGCCTTTCTCTTGCAATCGGCCACGAAGGTGGAGCACGTGGACGCGGAGCACGCGAGCTTGGAGCTCGCCCTCTCTCACGAAGACCTCGCCATCCTCGTCGGCACCACGCGCGTGACGGTGACGCGCGTCCTCGCGCGCCTCTCGCGGGCCAAGATCATTGCCGTCAGCGGTCGGCGAGTGATCATCCTGCAGCCCGACGCGCTCCACCAGCTCGTGGCGCGCTGACCCTCAAGCGGGCGGCCGCTGGCCCCGATCAAGCCCCTTGTGACGAACGTTACCCGACCGCAGTAACGTAGGCACTTGCACGTCGCGCCGCAGCACGTAGCGTGGGCCTGGCCCGGACCGGGCAGGAGGCGCAGCGGTGAGCATGGACTTCGCGCGCACCATCACGGGTCCCGATGGCCGGACCGAGCGGCTGCCGGCCAAGCTGTTCTATGAGAACTTGTCGTGGCGGGATGTCAAAGAGATGCCGGACAAGGATCGCGTGATCATCTGCCAGCCGCTCGGCGCCATCGAGCAGCACGGCCCGCACGGGCCGCTCGACATGGACATCAACACCGCGCGCGCGACGGTGCCCTTGGCCGCGCATCGCGCCACCCAGCGCGGGACGCGGGTGCTTGTCGCGCCGCTCATCCCCTATGGCTTCTCCCTCAACCTGATGGACGAGGAGTACACTGCCGACGAGTTCCCCGGCACCATCACCTTCTCGGCGCAGGCGTACTTCACGGTGCTCATGGAGGTCTGCAAGGGCTTCATCCGCGCTGGCTTCCGGCGCATCGCGCTGGTGACTGGGCATGGTAACAACCTGCCGACGATGCAGATCGTCGGCCGCGAGATCCGCCACCGAACCGGAGCCCTCGTGATGGTCACCGCTCCGTACCTGCTGGCTGGGACCGAGATCCTGGCCGAGCTCGAGCAAGGGTTCTTGAAGCACGCCGAAGAGTTCGAGACATCGATCACCTGGGTCGTGGACGAGGAGTCGCTGGACCTACAGATGCTCGCGGAGCGGCGCGCACCGGTGGACCTGGAGTCGGGACGCGGAGGCAAATTCTTCCGGCGCGATGCCGTGACGCAGCCGGCGAGCGCCGGGCGGCTCTTCCTCGCCGAGAAGTCGTCAGAGATGTCACGCGGCGGGGTCATCGGCGATCCGCACCTTGCCAGCAAAGAGAAGGGTGAGCGTTTCGTCACCTACATGGTCGACAAGCTCACGGAAGCGTTCGAGTTCTTCGGCCAGGTCGAGTTCGGCAAGGGCCGTGACGCCTACATCCGGTCGACGAATAGCTGGGGGGCCACGCCGGCGCAGCGCTAGCGCCACCGGCGCGTAGCTCGGCTACATCTCGCCTTCGGCGCTATGAGCATCACGAGAGCCCGTGCTGCATCGGATGGCTGTGGATGGCTGTGGATGGCTGTGCCAGGATACGCGCTCAGAATCGCGATCGGACCGGTCTGGGCGAAGCTGGTGGCTGAGCGCTGCGGTTGTCGCCTTTAGCGCCGACTGCGGCCAGCGAGGAGGATTCATGGCCAGTAGAGCAGCGTTGGCCGGGAAGCGCGCGCTCGTCACCGGCGGAGGCCAGGGAATTGGCCGAAGCATCTGTCTGGCGTTTGCGCGGTCGGGCGCTGATGTTGCTGTGTGCGATATCAACGAAGCCACCGCGCAGGAGACGGCGCGGCAGGTCCGCGCGCTGGGGCGCCAGGCGCTGGCGCTCGTCGGCGACGCCGCGCGCAAGGTCGAAGCACAGCGGTGGGTTCAAGAGACGGTCACGCGCTTGGGAGGCATCGACATCCTGGTCAACAACGCCGGCTGGCGAACTCGCCACCCCTTTCTCGAGTATCCGGAGGACGAGCTCGACCGCATCATCGCCGTGACGCTCAAGGCCACCTTCCTGTGCTCGCAGGTCGCCGCTCAGGAGATGGCGAAGCAGCACGGCGGGCGAATCATCAACATCTCCGCTGCTGCCGCCGACCGCGCCAACGTCCACACGTCGGCCGATGCGGCGGCCAAAGGCGGAGTCAACAGCCTCACATACGTGATGGCGACGGAGCTGGCCCCGTTCGGGATCACGGTGAATGCGATTGCGCCCGGCTTCGTCGATACGCCGTTCCAGCGCACGGCGTCGACAGCGGCCGATCTGGCGGCGCGACTCGGGCGCACTCCGCTTGGCCGGCTGGGCCGGCCCGACGAGGTGGCGGCGATGGCCGTGTATTTGGCCTCCGATGCCGCGGCGTGGGTTACCGGCGCCGTGTTGCGGATCGACGGCGGGTTCGTCGCAGCAGGGGTCTTCCCGGAGGCGCATCGTGCGAGCGCTGCGGCCTCGCCGTGAGCGCGGCGGCCGCGCAGTATGGACCCTGCCCGCGCACGCGGTGCCGCAGGCAGGCGATACGCATGCGCTCCCGGCGGCTAGCTTGACAGGACTCGCGGCGCCCATCGCGGGCCAGCGCCGGCTGCAAGCCACTCTCAGTAAGAAGAGGAGCATAGACTGTGGCAGTCGACGGCGTGTTGATGGGCAAAGTGGCGCTGGTGACCGGCGCCGGCCAGGGCATTGGCCGAGCCATCGCGCTGACGTTCGCCGGCGAAGGCGCGGATGTCGCCGCCGCTGATCTGAGCGGAACGAGGGCCGAGGACACGGCGGCGGAGATCTGCCGCCGCGGCCGTCGGGCGCTCGCGCTCGGCGGCGACGTGTCCCGCAAGGCCGACGCCGAAGGCTGGGTGCACGAGACGGTGGCCCAACTCGGCCAGCTCGACATCCTGGTGAACAGCGCCGGATATCGTACGCGGCACCCTTTCCTCACCTTCCCTGAGGACGAGATGGACCGCATTATCGCCGTCTGCCTCAAAGGCACGTTCCTCTGCGCGCAGGCCGCCGCGCGCGAGATGGTGAAGCGGCGGTCGGGGCGGATCATCAACATCTCGTCGGTGGTCGCCGAAAGCGCGACGGTCCACACTGCCGCATATACCGCCGCCAAGGGCGGCGTGAACAGCTTGACGTACGTGACCGCGACCGAGTTAGCGCCGTATGGCGTCACGGTGAACGCCATCGCGCCAGGAACGGTCGATACGCCGCATCATCTGGTGGACAAGACCGAGGCCGATCTGCGCGACCGTCTTAGCCGCACACCGCTGGGAAGATTGGGGCGCCCCGAAGAGATCGCGGCCCTGGCCCTCTACCTGGCTTCCGACGACGCCGGCTGGGTCACCGGATCGGTCTTTCGCATCGACGGCGGCTTCAATGCGGCGAGGGTTTTCCCGGAGCGCGCCTGACGTAGATCTCTGTGCCATAGGCCGGGGGAAGTGGGGCCACCGCGATGAGCGAGCGATCCAGACGAAGCGGTCTTTTCAGGGGCACGAGTCGGGCGGGTGCGCTCCAGTGCCCCGGCTACTCGGCGCGGGACGGCCGGCGCGTCCCTTAGCGCGGCACTGGCGCTCCGCCGCGGCAGTCCGAGCATAAGCGCGTCAGCACCGGCGACAAGGCGGCGTACTCGTCGCCCAGCATGGCCGCCAAACGCGCCATCATCGCCGCAGGGGCGATCGGCCGGCCGCAGGCCACGCAGCGCGGCGTCTCGTCCCGCCGCAGGACCACCCGCCCGGCGCCGAGGCGCCGCAGGTCGATGGCGCGCCGGAGGCGCAGCACGCCGTGCTCGGCCTCGGGGCAGCGCGGCGCGCAGAGCCCGCAGGCCGGGCAGAGCGTCGGGTCGAAGGTGATGGCGATGCCGTCCGCGCCGCGCTCGCTCGCCAGCGCGCCAGTCGGGCAGACCGTGGCGCAGGCCTCGCACGTCGTGCATCCGGCGGTGTCGATATCGACGATTCCGAGCGGCACCTGCGCGTGCTCGACCACCAGGTCGTCGGGCGCCGCGTGCGCCCGCGCGAGCGCCAGCAGCGCGGCAGCGACGCCGCGCGATCGGTCGTCTTCCGCCCCGGCCGGCGCGGCCGGCACGCCATCGGGCAGAGCCCACGCCGCGGGCTCGGCGCCGCCCGGCGGGCAGAAGCGCACGCGCTCCGACGCGCCGCCGAGCTTCTCAAGCAGTGCCTGGCAGAAGGCCACGCGCTCGGCCACGGTGTCACCCTGGCCGAAGACGCACTGCTCGCGGCAGCCGAGGATGCCGACAGCGGCGGCCCCCAGGGCCAGGCAGCGCAGCATGAGCGTCGGCGAAAGCATGCCGGCGCAGGGCACGACGACCGGCAGCCAGCCGGCGGGGTAGCGGAAGCCGCCCGCGACGGCCGCCGCGAGCGTCGTAGCGCTGCGTTCGCAGGCCAGCAGGATGCCGCGCGGCGCGAGGTCCTTCGCTGCAGGAGCCAGCAGCGCCGCGACCTGGGCCTCGAGCTCAGCCGCCGCCAGGCCGGGCAGCTCGACGGCCTCGGTCGGGCAGGCGTGCGCGCACATCCCGCAGCTCTCGCAGCGCGTCTTGTCGACCTCGATGCGCCGGTCCTTCAGCCGCAAGGCCTGGCGCGGGCAGACGTCAATGCAGATGCGGCAGCCGCGGTCGGCGACGCAGCGCGCGGCGCGGATGGCCGGCACGACGTGCTGCTCGTGCACGGCGAGGGTGAAGAGCGCCCGCCGGCTGACGGCCACCGACACGGCGGTCTTGACGTGCTCCGGCCGTGTTCCGGGAAAGGCCCGCGCCCGGGCGACGGCCCCGGCGATCAAGGCCCTGGCTCGCGCGGTGGCGATGGGGCGCGGGAAGGCCAGCGCCGCGGGGGCGCCGAGGTCCAGCACGGCCACGCCGAGCGGATCGAGCCCGGCCTTGCGCACCTGCGTCTGCACCTCGGCGACGGGGTACACCCCCGTGTCGAGGCCGAGCACCACCCGCGCCGCTCGGCTGGCCGCGATATGGCCTGGCAGTGCCGCCGGCCGCGCCGCCGGGTCGGGCACGACGGCGACGGCGACGTTCGGCAGCGTGGCCTCGATCCAGCCCTGGAGCGCCGGCAGGTCGAGGCCCGCGCCGGCGGTGGCCAGGCGCTCGGAGAGCAGGACAGCGACCCGCGGCGGGGCCGGCGCGATCGAGCGCGTGGCTGGCTCCGGCTGCTGCTGCGCAGAGCGGGCGGCCGGTGCCGCCTCCGGGCTCCGGTCGGTCACGGCGGCTACCCCTCTCGCGGAGTCGAGTCTTCGACCGTCTGCTCGTGCGTTCTCGCGGCAGGTGGCTCCCCAGGCTCGCACAGCGGCGCGATCTGGTCAAGGAGGGCCTCGATGAGGTCGCCATCGTGATGTACCAGCGCCTCGGCGGCCGCCGCGGTCGCGACGTACAGCGGCACGCCGGCACGGGCGCGCACCTCGGCGGCGAAGTCGCCCAGCCAGCGCCCGAGGTGCAGGCGCAAGAAGCTGCGCTCCTGCGCCAGGAGGCGCATGGCCTCGCGCGGAGCCGGCTCGGCCCAGGCGGCCGCTTCGCGGGCGCAGAGGTAGGCCATGAACTCCAGCTCGACCGCCACGTGGTCGGGGCTCTCTCCCGCCGACGGCGCGACATTGAGCCCGGCTCGCGCGTAGGTGCGCGTGAGCAGCGCCGCCACCCAGCCGGCGCCCTGGCCGTCCGGCACGCCGTAGCACGATTCGTAGGGCAGGCTCACCCCATCCCTGCTGATCTGGAAGAGCCGCACGTACGCCTCCGGCAGCCGAGCCAGGCCGGCGGCGTCGATCTCCTCGATGGCCTGGAGCAGGTGTCGCCACGGCTGGAAGAAGGGGAAGGCCGCCACCGCGTCCTCGGCGTGGCGGAGGTCGCCCGCTACAGCGCTAAGCCGCTGCCAGCGCTGCGGGCTCGGCGGAAGGAGCAGCGCGGCGAGGAGGCGATAGGCCGCGGCGCGCCAGCCGGCCAGCGCGGCAAGGGTCCACACGTGCTGCCGGCTCCGCGCGCCTCCTCTGGGGCGACGCCTGGGGGGCCCAGGACACCCAGGCGCCGCCCCGTCGCGCGGTGTGGCGCTCGCCTGATCGCCTGTGGGCGGGCCGGCCCGCCGGCGCCCGGGAGTCGGCCGCCGGCGGCCTGCCCTGTCGGTCATCCGTGCGCAGCCGGCCTGGTCGCCCCCGGCGGTACCTCACGCGGCGTCGGCGCCGGGTGCGCCGAGGGCTGCGCCTCCGGGATCAGCTCGTAGGCCACCGCCGAGAGGAAGATGAGCATGATGCCCAGGATGAACAGGGCCGGCGCGCCCAGCAGCCTCGGGTTGCTGTACTCCGGGCCGATGGGCGGGCCTAGCGGCGCCGCCAGGGCGAAGTAGCTGACCGCTGCCAAGGCAATGCCGCCTAACAGCATCAGCAGCGCGATCATGCCACGCATGGTTCACCCTCCCTGCTCGGACTCGTGGACTTCCATGATCGGGAAGACCTTCATGAACAGGACGTAGAGCAGCGTGCCGAGCGCAAACAGCCCGACGATGACACTATACTCGACCCAGCTCGGGCTGTAGGTGCCCGGGGTATAGGGCAGCAGCGTGCCCTGCACCTGCGACGGCACGACCAGCAGCACGCGCTTCAGCACGGCTGCTACCTGCACCAGCAGCCCGCTCAGGACGATGAGCGCCAGGCTGTGGCGGCGCACGACGAACTGCACGAAGAGGACGAGGAACGCCCCGGCCAGCGAGAGCACGGACGACCAGTACATCCAGGCGAACTCGCCGGTGAGGATCGCCGATGTGAGCTTGACCTCGTGCTCCTGCGGCTGGTAGGTCGCCGTGAGCCAATCGACCATCAGGAAGTAGAGGTAGATGGCTATGAGCATCATCAGCAGGTTGCCCAGCCAGCGAAACACCGGCAGCGGCAGGCGCTGCTGCTCGCCCAGCAGCGCGCGGATCACCGCGACGATAGCGATGAGCAGCCCGATGCCCGAGATGCCGGCCATCACGACGAAGCCCGGCGCCTGGAGGGCGCTGAACCAGCCCGGCCGCCCGACCTGGAGACCGAAGACGAAGCCCAGCGTCGAGTGCGCCGTCACCAGCAGCGGCAGAATGCCGATGGCCAGCAGGAAGCTCACCATGTCATGCCGTTGGCGCTCGGCCGGCGTGTCGCGGTAGCCCGCCGCCCAGAGGCGGTAGAACCACTGCAAGCGGCTGGGCATGCGCGCCACGATCGCCGCGTCGCGCCGGCCCTCGAGGTAGAAGTAGACCAGGCTGGCGAACAGGTAGCCGGCGACGACCAGCGTGAACGTGCCGTAGAACGGCGACTGCGGGCGTGCATAGAGGAACAAGTTGACGATGCCGCGGATCGGCTGGCCGAGGTCCGGCAGCACGCTGAAGCCGGCCAGGATCAGCGAGATGATCGTCAGCAGCTCGGCCATGCGCGCCACCGGCTTCATGCTCTCCAGATTAAGCAGCCGGATGACCGCCGCCGTCGTGATGCCGGCGAAGCTGACGCCGACGAAGTAGACGTCGAAGGTGATGTACAGTCCCCACGTGGAGCCGCCCATCGTCCCGATATCGCGCATGCCGGTGACGATCAGGCCCTCGACGAACTGCCGGGAGTAGGCGAAGATGCCCCAGGCGACGATCGCCAGCAGCACGACGATGAGCACGATCCACCCGGCGCTAAAGCGCCCGATGCCGTAGGGCAAGCGCTCGACGCGCGCAGCCATGGCTACACCCTCGCTTTCGCCGCTTCGATCTGGTGCGACTCGGCCGCCGGCGGCCGGCCGCCGATGTAGTGCACGCGCGGCCGCGTGCCGGCCTCTTGGAGCAGCCGCCACGACGACGTGCGCTCAAGGAGCTGGGCGACCTCGCTGTTGCGGTCGTCCAGGTCGCCGAAGTGCAGGGCGAACAGCGGGCAGTTGCTCACGCAGGCCGGCTGCTGCCCCCGCTCGACGCGCTGCACGCAGAAGGTGCACTTCTCAATGACGCCCTTCTGGCGGCCGCCGCCGGCGATGCGCCGCTGATCCGGGCCGAAGGCCCGGTCGAGGTCCGGGTTGCGATAGGGTGGCGTCTGGCCGTTCGTCCGCGGTCGCAGGTCCGGGTCGCTCCAGTCCATGTAGTAGTTGCCCGACGGCTCCTGCCAGTTGAAGTAGTTCACGCCGTACGGGCAGGCCACCTCGCAGTAGCGGCAGCCGATGCAGCGCTCCCCGTCCGTCGAGACGATGCCGTCGGCGCGCTTGTAGCGCGCGCCCACCGGGCAGACCTTGGCGCACGGCGCGTTGTCGCAGTGCTGGCACGGCCGCGGCAAGAACCAGACGCGCGTGTTGGGATACTGCCCGTCCTCGAAGCGGAAGACGTACATCCACAGGTTGGCCGTCGGCGTGTTGTTCTCGACCTTGCAGGCCTCGACGCAGGCCCGGCACCCGGTGCAGCGGTCCAGGTCGATGACCATCCCATATCTGGGCATGGCGACCTCCTCACCTCATCTACTTGTAGACGCGCACCTTGACGTGGAACGACTGGTCCTGGGTGTTGGTCACGTAGCCCTCGCCCGTGAAGAAGAGCGAGTTGGGCGTCGGGCCGTTGCCCTTGCCCCAGGGGTGCACCCACATCCCGTAGTGGTGCGCCATCCCGACGGTGTCGGGCCGAATGCTCTCACGGTAGCTGGCTTTCACGCGCACGCGGCGCTTCTCGCCGGTCAGCGCGTTGTGCGACTCGACCGACACCTCCTCGCCGTCGGCGATGCCCTTGGCCTTGGCCGTCGCCGGATTTATCTCCAGGTGCTGCTCGCGGGCCTGCTCGGCGAGCAGAGGAATGAACGTGCTGCGCGACTGCTTGAACTCGACCATCTTGTAGCTGACGAGGTAGAGGTCGTACTCGCGCGGCGAGCCGTCCATCGTCGGCGGCCGCCAGGTCGGCAGCGGCGTGTAGTCGCGCCAGTAGACCTCCTCGGCGCCCTTGGCGCGCATCTCGCCGCGGTAGCGCAGCAGCGACTCGCCGTAGAGCCGGTGGCGCACACCGCCGAACGGCGGGCTGGTGACGTAGCCATAGAGCGATGTGGCCTTGGCCGGGCCGGTCACGCGCACGCCGTATTTCTCGAAGAAGGCCACGCCCTCGGCGACGCCCTGCTGCTTCGCCCAGCGGTCGAAGATGTCGCGCACCGCCGGCTTCTTGTCCAGCGGCAGCGCGTTGGCGTCCTTGAGCCCCAGCGCCTGGTTGAGCTGGTCGAGGTAGCCGTCCTTGCCGAAGAGGATGCCGGCCTTCTCGCACAGGTCGAGGTAGATGTCGATGTCGCCGCGCGACTGAAAGAGCGGCTCCATGATGGGGAGGCGCAGCGCTTGGGCGTTCGTATACGCCGTCCCGACGCCCAGCGGCCCCTCGTACTTCTCCATCGTCGCGGCCGGCAGGACGACGTCGGCGAAGAGGTCGGCCGTCTCGCTCAGCCAGGGGTCGATGACCGCCACGAACTTGAACTTCTTGTAGGCCTCGACGATGTCCGGCTGGGAGCCGAACGCGATGACCGGATTGGTCATATGGACGATGAGCACTTCGGGAACGTAGTCCACCCCGTACTTCTGCGGGTTGACCATCACCCTGGCGGCCAGCGCGGGGTTCTTGCTGTTGATGGGGAAGTACTTGCTGTCTCCCAGGACGATGTTGTACGGCGGATCCTTGATCTTGATCTCGTCGAG
>JACQUS010000385.1 GCA_016210125.1 Chloroflexota bacterium
GACCTCCACACCGCGGGCCTCCAGCGCCCGCGCGCGGGCCAGCACCTCGAACGCCGACTCGCTGCCCAGCCGCTGCACGGCCTCGGTAATGTGCATCGGGCGCCCCCTGTAACAATAGCCTTGGCGGCTGCCCCACCCCACCCCAAAGAGGTTCTCAGAGGGGGCGAAGCCCCCTCTGCACTCTCCTGCGGCGCAGCCGCTTTTCGTTCGTCGCTGGCGTCCCGCAGGGACATTGCTAACTCCCCCGTTTCGTCTCGGAGTGGTCGCTGGTCGGGGGCGACGAGCAACTCGCCTTCGATGAGCCACCAGCCGGAGTGCTTTCCGCCTCTCGCCTCTCCCCGAGAGGCGGTGCGCGGCGCTGAGGCCCCCCTCGATGCCGGATGGGCGCGCCGCGCCGCGGCGTGATCGTCGCCGCGCTGCGGCCGGGGCGCCCCTGGTGCGCCTGGCACGGCCAGGCGGCCTGGGAGTCACGCCGCCGGGCGGAGGTCGCAGAGCCGCAGCCGCAGCTCGAGCGTGCCGTCGCGCGGGAGCTCGCGCAGCTCGAGGTAGCCGAGCGCGTCGAGCACGTCGGGCAGCGCGCCGATGCGCTCGCCCATGTCGAAGCCGATGGCGCGCAGGCGCCGTCGGCCGTCGGTCAGCAGCAGAGCGAGGTGCGCGCCGGGCGCCGGCCGGCCCACACGTCGGCGCTCGCCGACGCGCACGCGCCGCAGCAGCAGCAGCGGCGGCGGGTTGCCCTCGCCAAATGGCTCCAAGAGATCGAGCGCCCGGGCCAGCTCGAAGGTCAGCTCGGCCATGCGGACCTCGGCGTCGATGCGCCAGGGTGGCGCGGCTTTATCGCCCAGCCTCTCGCGCGCCAGCGCCTGGAGAGCGTGCTGGAACGGCCCGAGCTGCTCCGGCGCCAGGGCGAAGCCGGCCGCGCGCTCGTGGCCGCCGTTGCGCGTCAGCAGGTGCGCGCACTGTCGCAGCGCCCAGGCGACGTCGAAGCCCTCGACGCTGCGCGCCGAGCCGCGGACCTCGGCAGCGCCGTGGTGCAGGACGACCGCCGGGCGCGCCCAGCGGTCGACCAGCCGCGCGGCGACGATGCCGATGACGCCGAGGTGGTAGTCCGGCCCGCCAACGAGCGCCAGCGGCAGCCCGCCGTCCAGATCGCGCTCGGCTTGCACCAAAAGCTGCTCGGTCAGTGCCTGGCGCTCGCGGTTGAGCTCGTCCAGCGCGCGCGCGAGGTGCTCGGCTTGAGCCGTGTCCTGCGTCGTGAGCAGGTCAAAGCTCAGGCGCGCGTCGTCCAGCCGCCCGGCGGCGTTGAGCCGTGGCCCCAGCGTGTGGCTGACGGTCCGCGCACGGATGCGCCCCGGCCAGACGCCGGCCACCGCACAGAGCGCGCGCAGGCCGACGCGGCCGCCCGCCGGCGCGTTCAAGCCGGCCAGCCCGCGCGCTACCAGGCCGCGGTTCTCGTCGACGAGCGGGGCGACGTCGGCCACGG
Source organism: Chloroflexota bacterium (assembly GCA_016210125.1). Lineage (GTDB taxonomy): Bacteria > Chloroflexota > UBA6077 > FW602-bin22 > JACQUS01 > JACQUS01. The sequence continues at coordinate 1,481 of JACQUS010000385.1, forward strand.
TGCCGAGCGCCACCAGATCGAGGGCGCGGTCGGCGAACGCCGCGGCGGCCGCCGGGGCGGCGCGCTCCAGCAGGGCCGTCGCCAGCTTGTACGCCAATCCGACCGACGCCAAGTCGCGGAACGGATAGCGACTGTCGGCGCGCTTCGGGTCGATGAGCGCCAGCGCCGGTGGCATGCGCGGCGGGACCTCGTGGTGGTCGAGGACGATGACGTCGATGCCGCGCCGCCGGGCCTCGGCCACCTCGGCGGCCGCGCCGACGCCGTGGTCCAGCGTCACGAGGACACGGGTGCCTTGCTCGGCCAGAGCAGTGACGGCCGACATGTGCAGCCCATAGCCCTCGCGGTCGCGCCGCGGTAAGGCGACCAGCGGCTCCGCGCCGGCCAGGCGCAAGGCCTCGCCGAACAGCGCGAGCGAGGTTACGCCGTCGACGTCGTAGTCGCCGTACAGCGCGATGCGCTCGGCGGCGCGCACGGCGGCGGCCAGGCGGTCGAGCGCCGGGGCGATGTCTGGCAGGAGCGCCGTGTCGTGGAGGGGCGCCGCCTGCGGCGCGAGGAACGTCCGCGCGGCCGCCGCGTCGCCCAGCCCGCGCTGGTAGAGCACGGCTGCGACCACGCCTGGAAGCTCGGGGAAGAGCGCCAGGAACGCTGGCGGCACAGGCTTGGGTGGGACCCACGGCCGCAGCGCGGCGCCGTAGCGACGGGACGACGCGGAGACGGAGGGACGCGGCGACGCGGGGACGGCCCCTCGCCATGTCTCCCCATCGCCGCGTCCCAGGTTCCCGCTATCGTGCGATTCCTGCTCCTGCTGCACGCCTGCTTGCCCTCTCGCTCCCGATCGTAGCACGCCTTGCCCTTAGCCGTCCAGTACTCGTACAATCGGCTCAGCACGCGGAAGCGGCCAATATGGAATCCAGCCCCTGGCTACGTGCGCTGATCGTCCTCCTCGTGTTCGCCGTCGGCCTACACCTCGCCACGTTGCTCTGGCAGTTGGCGGGGTACTTCGCCGACGTGCTCATGCTGTTCTTCCTCGCCTGGCTGCTGGCGTTCGTCCTGAAACCGCCGGCCGTGCTCATGGCTGCCCGCCGGCGGGTCCCGTGGCCAGCGGCGGTGCTGCTGGTTTATGGGCTGCTGATTCTGGTGCTCGGCGCTAGCCTTTTGGTGCTGGTGCCGATTCTGGCGGTCCAGCTCACGCAGTTCGGTGCTGCGATGCTGGCCTGGGTTCAGACCTGGCCGACGCTACTCGAGTGGCTGCAGGGCGAGCTCGGTCGCCGCGGCGTCCAGGTCGACCAGAGCGCGCTGCCGCGTCCGGCGGACCTCGGCGCGCAGGTCGAGCGTGTGCTGAGCACGCTGCTCCAGGGCGGTATTGGCCTGCTGACCGGCGCCGCCAACCTCATGTTCAACCTCGCCATCATCCTTATGCTCTCCTTCTACGTCATGCTTGATGGGGAGCGTATCGCTGAAGGGGTGATCTACCTGACTCCCGAGCAGTGGCGGCCAGAGGCGCGGTACTTCCTGGCGAGCGTCGACCGCACCTTCGGCGGCTTCATCCGCGGCCAGGTGCTGCAAGGGCTGATCTACGGCGCCGGAACCGGGGCGGTGGCGGTGCTGCTGGGCCTCGACTTCGCGCTGCTCCTGGCGATGCTCGCCGGGCTGCTGATGCTGATCCCCGTCGTCGGGGCCTTCCTGGCCATCGCGCCGCCGCTGCTGGTGGCCGGCCTGCACGGCGGTTGGGGCACCATCGTGCTGGCCGGCGTGGCGCTGATCGGTTTGCAGCAGATCGTGCTTAACGTCATCGCGCCGCGCATCGTCGGCCACGCCGTTGGCTTGCACCCGCTCCTGTTCTTCCTGGCGATGCTCGTCGGACTGAAAATCGGCGGCGCGGCCGGAGCGCTCTTCGGCGTGCCGGTCGCCGGGGTCATCAACGCTATGGCCCTGTTCCTGGCACGCCAGTCGCCGCGAGCGACGCTCGCCCCGCGGTCGGAGCGGCCGGCCGATGTCGAGCGGCCGCGGCCGCCGCGGCTGTTCTTGGCCGCGCGCCGCATTTGCGAACGTCTGTGGAGGACGACTCTATGAAGGTCCGCAAGGCAGTCTTTCCCGCGGCCGGCTGGGGCACGCGCTTTCTGCCGGCGACGAAGGCCCAGCCGAAGGAGATGCTGCCACTGGTAGACAAGCCGATCATTCAGTACGCCGTCGAGGAGGCGGTCCAGGCCGGCATCACCCAGATCATCATCGTCACGGCGGGTGGCAAGCGAGCCATCGAGGACCACTTCGACAGCTCGTTCGAGCTGGAGCGCGCGCTCGAGCAAAAGGGCCAGCTTCGTCTGCTGGACGAGATGCGGCGCATCTCCGACCTGGCCGAGGTCGCCTACATCCGGCAGCGGGAGCAGCTCGGCCTCGGCCACGCCATCGGCGTCGCGCGCGCGCTCGTGGGCGACGAGCCCTTCGCCGTCTTCCTCAGCGACGACATCATCGCCGGCGAGCGGCCGTGCATCGCGCAGATGCTCGACGTCTTCGAGCGTTACGGCGGGCCGGTCGTCGCCGTCGAGCGCGTATCGCCTGCGAACATCTCCAGCTACGGCGTCGTCAAGCCGCGCCTCCGCGCCTCGCGCGTCTACGCCGTCGAGGATCTCGTCGAGAAGCCGGCGCCGGCGGATGCGCCGTCGGACCTCGGCATCGTCGGGCGCTACGTGCTGACGCCGGACATCTTCGACGCTATTGCTGCTACGCAGCCCGGGGCCGGCGGTGAGATCCAGCTTACCGACGCGCTGCGCCGGCTGCTCGCCGAGCGGCCAATCTACGCCTACGAGTTCGAGGGCCGGCGTTACGACACCGGGCACACGCTGGGCTTCCTGAAGGCCACCGTCGAGTTCGCACTGCGCCGCGAGGACCTTGGCGCCGAGTTCCGTGCCTACCTGCGCGGCCTGGACTTCGGTGGCGAATAGCCGCGGCTTGTCCTCTGCCCCGATGATCTCCCCGAGCCGGCGAAGCGCCCTCTGCATTGACCCGTCTGCCGCGCATGGCCGACTGGCCTCGCGGGCAGGGCGGCTCGTTTCTCGAGACAGGGACTCCAGAGGGGGCGAAGCCGCCTCTGGGAACCTATCCTGGGGCGGGGCGGGGTATCCCCGCGACGGCTACCCTCACGGCACCTCGGAGGGGCGTTGCGCCGCGGCAGAATCCGCTGCGCAGAGCGGAGCAGACACGCGCTGCGCACGCGATGGCCCCTAGGCCGGCCGCGGGGGCGGCGGCCCGAGGCGCGCCGCCAGGCGGCGGTAGCGCAGCGGCTCCCGCGCGCTGGCCAGCGCGTGTGCCAGCGCGCGCTCCTGCCCGACGAGCACGCACACCTCGCGGGCGCTGCTCACCGCGCTGTAGAGCGCTCGCCGGTGGAGCGTGACGTAGTCCTCGCTGAGCATCGGCACGACGACGGCGCGGAACGGCCCACCCTGCGCCTGTCGCACCTCCAGGGCCGCGGCGTAGTCGAGGGCCGCCGCGTCGGCCTCGTCGAGCGCCACCTGCCGCCGGTCGGGTAAGGTGATGTGCACCACGCCGGGCGGGCGCGCCGGGCCGACCACGCGCACGAGCGTCCCTCTGGCCAGCGCGAGGTGCGGCACGCTCTCCGCGAGGATAGCCCGTTCGCCCGGCCGGAAGCTCCGCCCAGCGGCCCTGACGGCGGCCGCCGAGCCGCCGCCGGCGTCGCGCCGCGCCCGCAGGGCGGCGTTGAGCGCCGCCGCGCCGGCTGGCCCGTGGCGGGCGAGGCAGAGCACGGCGACAGCCTCGGCCGTGACGCCGCGCTGTCGCGGTAGCCGCTCGCAGACGATCTCTCCCACGGTGTCGACGATCTCCTCGGGATCGTCGGCCGGGCAGAGCCAGAGGTCGTCGCTCTCGACGAGATGGCTGAGCGGGTCGCCGCGGGCGATGCATTCGGCGGCCCCGACAAGCGCCGCGGTGCTGGCGCCCGGCCGCGCGGCCAGCGCGACGTCGGCGGCCTGCGGAGCGAGGTCGACCCACGGCCAGCCCGGGCCCAGCGGTGGCAGCGCGCGGGGGTCGCCGACGAGCGCCAGGTGCGCGCCCTCCGCCAGCGCGGCCACGAGGGCGCGCGCTTGCCAGTGGTCGAGCTGGTCGGCGTGGACGACGACGAGCAGGTCGGCGTCGAGCTGCGCTCCGTCCGCTCGCAAAGTCGAGTCTTCGACCGTAGCGACCGTGCCGACCGGAGCGTCGAGGACGGCGGCGGCGTGGCGGGCCGCCAGCGCCGTCGTCGCCAGGACCGTGGCGGCGAGCCGCTTGCCGCGGCAGAGCGCGAGCGC
>JACQUS010000404.1 GCA_016210125.1 Chloroflexota bacterium
CCCCGTCGCCCAGCACGACGATGGCGTCGCCGACGGCGATCCGCCCGCTGGTCAGGACGTCCACCCGCAGCCCGCCGCGATTGACCAGGCCCTTCAGCACGCCGGGCTGTGTCAGGCTCTCCAGGTGCGCGCACGGGGTGCAGGGCCGCGCGCCGAAGCACTCGACGGTGCCGACGCGGAAACGCTTGCCGATGAGCGCGTCGAGGTCCACGCCGCGCGTCACGACGTTGCGGCGGTGCGCGCCGGGCGCGAGCGCGATGCCCGTGTCGCGCGCCAGGCCCTCCAGCGCCTCGACGGCGATGAGCGTGAGCGCGCGGCCGGTCGAAGGCTCCCGCCCGGAGTAGCTGCCGATGCCAGCGCCGTAGCGGTCGCCGACGAGACCGTGGCCGGCCAGGGCCTCGACCTCGGCCACCGGCGCCGGTCGGCCCTCCGCCGTGGGCGCCAGGAAGATGCCCTTGACGAATCCGGCGATGCCGCTCTCCTCGGCCGCCGGCACGGGGCCGTACATCGGGGCCGTCGGCGTGGCGCTCGCGGCTCCATCTCCACCCGCCCGCGCCGCCGCGTCGCGGTGCGCTGGGGTCGTCGGCTCTGCGGTGCTCATCCCTTACGCCCTCCGCTCGATATGGGCCTCGTGGGCTGCCCGCGAGGCGGTGGTATAATACCACCCGACGAACACACGCTGGCGATGATGAAAGCAACACTGGGCCGTAGAGGCGTGCGGCGTGCCGCCGAGATCCGCGAGCTGCTGCGCGACGAGCAACGTACCGCCGTGGACACCCGCGACCCACTCGTCATTCGCAAGATGACCGATCGCTATCGTGCCATCGACGAGGTGCTAGAGGGCCTCGCGGACGACGCGCCAGTGGACCTGTGGGCGGCCATGGTCGGCGTGAGCCAGACAGCCCGCGCGCTCGGCTTCACCGCGTGGCAAGTGCGGCAGATGATTCGCGAGGGCAAGCTGCAGGCCCGCAAGGTCGGCAACGAGTGGCGCATCCCCCTGAGCGCAGTGCTGTGAGCGCCTCGGTCCACCAGCGCGGAGGCCACGTCGCTTGCTGAGCTTCAAGCGCCTGCCCGTCGCCGCGTCCGACGGCAGCCGCGCCCGTCTGGGCCGGCTGCGCACACCCCACGGCGTCGCGCTCACGCCGGCGTTCCTGCCCGTCGGCACCAATGCGACCGTGCGCGCCCTCGGCCTCGACGACCTGGCAGCCGTCGGCGCGCCGATCGTCCTGGCGAACACCTACCACCTGCACCGGCGCCCGGGCGCCGACGTCGTCGCCGCGCTGGGCGGGCTCCATCGCTTCATGGGCTGGCAGGGGCCGATCCTCACCGATTCCGGCGGCTTCCAGGTCCTGCGCCTCGCCGCACGGCGCGTGGTCGACGGCGACGGCGTCACCTTCCGCTCGCACCTCGACGGCGCGCCGGTACGGCTGAGGCCCGAGGTGGCCACGGCCGTCCTGGCCCGCCACCGCGCCGGTGGGCCGGCCGAGGCGCCGGCGTGATCGTCGCCACGGTCGTCGGCGCGCGTCCGCAGTTCATCAAGGCCGCGCCGGTCAGCGTGGCGCTCCGTCGGCAGGCCCGTGAGATCCTGGTGCATACCGGGCAGCACTACGACGATATGATGTCCGACGTGTTCTTCCGTGAGATGGCCCTGCCCGCGCCGAACTACCATCTCGGCGTCGGCTCGGCCAGCCACGGCCGGCAGACCGGCGAGATGCTCGCCGCCGTCGAGGAGGTGCTGCTGGCCGAGCGCCCGCACGCCGTGCTCGTCTACGGCGACACGAACTCCACGCTGGCCGGGGCGCTGGCCGCCGCCAAGCTGCACATCCCCGTCGCGCACGTCGAGGCCGGGATGCGCAGCTTCGACAAGTCGATGCCCGAGGAGATCAACCGCGTCCTGACGGACCACGTCTCGACGCTGCTGCTCTGCCCTACGGAGACCGCGGTGCGCAACCTCGCCGCCGAGGGCTTGCGCGATGGCGTGCACCACGTCGGCGACGTGATGTACGACGCGCTGCTGCGCTTCCTGCCTCTTGCCCACGTGCACTCGCGCGTGCTCGACGACCTGGGGCTGGCGCCGGGCGGCTATGTCGTCGCGACGGTGCACCGTGCCGCCAACGCGGACGACCCGCAGCGTCTGGCGAGCATCATCTGCGGCCTGGGTGGCCTCGACTGGCCGACGGTCTTTCCGGTCCACCCGCGGACGGCGAGGGCGCTGGCCGCGGCAGGCAGCGTCGTGCCGCCCACCGTCCGCGCCATCGAGCCGCTGGGCTATCTCGACATGCTGCGGCTGGAGGAGCAGGCGCGGCTGATCGTCACCGACTCGGGCGGCGTGCAGAAGGAGGCCTACATGCTCGGCGTCCCCTGCCTCACGCTGCGCGAGGAGACCGAGTGGCCCGAGACGGTCGCCGCCGGCTGGAACTGCCTCGTCGGCGCGGAGGCGGAGCGTCTAGTGGCCGCGGCGCGCAGCCTCGCCCCGCCGAGCGAGCGACCGCCGCTGTTCGGCGACGGCGTAGCAGCGGAGCGCGCTGCTTCGTTAATCTTGACGATGACCCAACACCAGGAGAGGAAAACGACGTGCGACTAATGCTGTGCCTCCTCATCAGCGGGCTCGTGCTGGCCGGCGCCGCCTGCCAGCCGACGGCGCCGGCCGCCCCCACCACGCCCGGCGCGAGCGTCGTGGTCGAGCCGGACGGCAGCGTGGCCACGCGCAGCGTCTATCGGAGTGTAGACCGCGGCAATGAGCAGGTGAAGTTGATCGGCGAGGCGCAGGGCGAGGACAGCGACCTGCGCGTGCGCACGTGGGTCACGCGCACAGAGCTGATGGCGGACGACGAGCTGGGGCTCTTCGCCATGGTCGAGCGCGACGGCCGGCCGCTGCCGAACGCCGTCGTGCTGGTCATGCTGGCGAGCGGCGGCGCTCCGAGCATCACGCGGCTCCAGACCGGCCCCGACGGCTTAGTCGCCGTCAAGCTGAGCGGCAAGTCATTCCGCGTCGGCGTCGCGTCGCAGATTCTCGTGTCCGCACGCGACGGCCAAGACGCGGCCGATGCCGAGCTGCGCGTCTTCGTCGACTCAAGCGGAGCGCCCGGCTGATGGCCGACACCCCACCGCGCGTCCATCCCACGGCCGAGGTCGCGCCGGACGCGGTGGTCGGCCCTGGCACGCGCATCTGGCACCATGCCCAGGTGCGTGAGGGTGCGCGCGTCGGCGCCGAGTGCATCCTGGGCAAGGGCGTCTACGTCGACCATCACGTCGTCGTCGGCAACCGCGTCAAGCTCCAAAATGGCGTCTCGGTGTTCTACCGCGCCACGCTGGAGGATGGCGTTTTCGTCGGGCCGCATGCCTGCCTGACCAACGACCGCGTGCCACGGGCCATCACCCCCGACGGCGAATTGAAGGCCGAGTCGGACTGGGAGATCGGGCAGACGGTGGTGCGCTATGGGGCGGCCATCGGCTCGGGTGCCGTCGTGCTCACGGGCCTGAGCATCGGTCGCTGGGCCATGGTTGGCGCGGGCGCCGTGGTGACGCGCGACGTGCCGGATCACGGGCTGGTCGTCGGCGTGCCGGCGCGGCTGATTGGCTACGTCTGCGCCTGCGGCCAGCGCCTCGCCGCGGCTGGAGCCGGCGCCTGGCGCTGCGCTGCCTGCGAGCGAAGCTATGAGCTGCCGCCGCTGGAGGGCCGGCGGCTGTGAGCGTCCCGCGCCTCTGCTATACTGAGATTGATCCAGCGCTGCGTTGGCCTCCTCGTCCAGCGCGTATGTACACGCGGAAAGGCGGCACGCTCCGGATGCTCATTCCTGCCAGCGCCGGCGCCACCCACGCGCGGTGCCGGAAGGGGAGTGCAGAGGGGCTTCGCCCCTCTGCACGTTTTTTGGGCGGGGTGGGGTTGGGGCACGTGAAGCCTCCAGCAAGGGCGCAGCGTGTGCCCCAGATGCGGCGCCCGCGAGGCCGGCATCACGTCGAGGCGAGACGGCCCGGTGCGTGAAAGACTGAGCGACGACATCGAGCTGCGCGACTACCTGGACGTGGCGGGCCGCCACATCGTCCTCGTCGTCGTGGCGACGGTCGTCGCCTTGGCAGTCGGCGTTGGCTACACGCTGCTCCAGCCGCAGAAGCACGAGGCCGTGGCGCTGCTGCTCATCTCGCGCCAGCTCCCGCAGCGGCCGTCCTTCGACCCGCGCTTTCCGCCGCCGGACGTGCAGACCGCCAGCAAGGCCATCGCCGTGCTGCTGCACAGCCCGGGCGTCGCGGCCAAGGTGGTCCAGGACCTGCGCGGCCGGCTGCCGGCCGGCGTGCAGGGCGCCGCCGAAGAGGTGACTATCGAGGTCCTGCGTGACGACGCCTCGCTCGTGCGCGTCGCTGCGCGCCACGCCGATCCTCAGGTGGCCGCTGCCGTCGCGAACGCCTGGGCCGACACCGGCGCGCGCGAGGTCAGCGAGATGTACAGCCAGTCGCAGCGCGCGCTCAAGCTCGTGAACGAGCAGCTTCGTGTTACCGAGGGCGAGCTACGCGCAGTCGGCGGCGAGCTGCGCGACTTCTACGCCCGCAGCCAGATCGCGCTCCTCCAGAACCGCGTCAACCAAGGGAATGCCTACCTTGCCCAGCTTCTCGCGGCGCAGCAGCGCATCGGCCTGACGCTGGCCGACGCGGAGCGCGTCCGCCAGCAGCTCGCCGCCGGGGGTGAGGCGACCGTGGCCGACGGCCTGTTGCAGCTCCTGGTGCTCGACTGGACGGTCGCGCGCGGCGCGCCGGCCCCGCCCGTGGCCGTGCCGGGCACGCGTCAGGCCGAGAGCCCCCAGGCGACGGCGCCGGCGAGCGCGCCGAGCGCGCCGGTGCAGCTCCAGATCGCCGTCGAGCAGCTCCGCGTGGCCGACCGGCCGGTGTCCGAGCGCTTGCGCAACCTCGACATCCTCACCCGCGCCCTCGACGAGGAGCGCCAGGCCCTGAACCGGCAGCTCGAGCAGGAGACCGCGGCGCTCCAGGGGGCGCGGCGCGACCTGGCCGTGGAGATGGCCGAGGAAGAGCGCCTGAACCTGGGATTCGAGGCCACTCGGCGCACGTACCAGACGCTCAGCAACAAGGCCGACGAGCTGCGCATCGCCACGCAGTCCGACGTGCTGCCGGCGCAGGTCGCCAGCCCGGCGGCGCTGCCCGATCGGCCGGCGCCGCGGCCCTGGCTGCTACACCTCGGTGTGGCCGTGGCGGTCGGCATCTTCGTCGGCGTGCTCGGGGCCTTCGTCGTCAACAGCCTGCCGTCCGCGCGCGCGCCCCGCCGTCGGCCGGCGCCTGAGCTGGCCGTGACGAAGGAGCGCTGAGGATGGCGACGACGCCGGAGACGACGGCCATTCCCATCGCTCGCCCGCTCATCGGGTCGGAGGAGCGCGCCGCGGTGCTGCGCGTGCTCGACTCCGGTCAGCTCGCCCAGGGGCCAGAGGTCGCCGCCTTCGAGCACGAATTCGCCGCCTTCCTGGGCGTTCGGCACGCCGTGGCCGTGGCGAACGGCACCGCGGCGCTGCACGTCGCGCTGCTGGCGCACGGGATTGGCCCAGGCGACGAGGTCATCACCACGCCCTTCACCTTCGTCGCCTCGGCCAACGCCATCCTCTACGTCGGCGCGCGGCCGGTGTTCGTCGACATCGACCCGAAGAGCTACAACCTCGACCCCACCCTCGTCGAGCGCGCGCTCACGTCGCGGACGCGGGCGCTGCTGCCGGTGTATCTTTACGGCAACCCGTGGGGCGCGGATGCTTATGCCGAGATCGCCGCGCGCGACGGCCTCGCGCTGGTCGAGGATGCCTGCCAGGCGCACGGCGCGCTGCGGCAGGGGCGCATCGTCGGCACCTTCGGGACGGCCTGCTTCTCGTTCTACCCGACGAAGAACATGACCACCGCCGAGGGCGGGATGATCACCACGAACGACGACGCCGTAGCCGACCGCGCGCGCGTGCTGCGCCAGCACGGCGCGCGGCACACCTACGAGCACGAGGTCCTGGGCTACAACTATCGCATGACGGAGATTCAGGCGGCCATCGGTCGCGTGCAGCTCGGCCGGCTCGCAGAATGGACCGCGCGCCGGCGGGCCAACGCGCGCTACTACGACGTGCACTTGCGCAGCGTCGCCACGCCGGTGGAGGACGCCGGCGACCGGCACGTCTACCACCAGTACACGGTGCGTGTGCCTGAGGCGCTGGGGCGCGACGCCCTGCGCGCGAGGCTCCGGGCGGGCGGCATCGGCACGAGCGTGCACTACCCGCGGCCGGTGCACCAGCAGCCGCTCTACCGCGGGCTGGGCTACGCCGACCGCCTGCCGGTCGCCGAGCAGGCCAGCTGCGAGGTGCTGTCGCTGCCGGTCTGGCCGGGGCTGGCCGAGGGCGACCTCGCGCGGATCGTGGCCGTGCTGGAAGACGCGTGAGGGAGGGGACGAGTCGGTGAGAGCGCTGCGTGCCGGCGTGATCGGCCTCGGCACCATGGGCCGCCACCACGCGCGGGTCTATGGCGAGCTTCCAGACGTCGAGCTCGTCGCGGTCGCCGACTGCGATCCGCACGCCGTGGAGCACGTGACGCGCGGGCGCAGCGTGCGCGGCCACCTCGACTACCGCGCGCTGCTGGACCGCGAGCGCCTCGACCTGGTGTCGATCGCCGTGCCGACGGCGCTGCACGAGGAGGTAGCGCGCGCGGCCATCGCCCGCGACGTGCACCTGCTGGTCGAGAAGCCCATCGCTGCAACGCTCGCGGAGGGCCGGCGCATCGCCGCCGCGGCCCGTGAGCAGGGCGTCGTGCTCACCGTCGGCCACATCGAGCGCTTCAACGCCGCGGTCCTCGAGCTGAAGCGCCGCTTGGCCGCCGGCGAGCTGGGCAAGGTGTTCCAGGTCCGCGCGCAGCGCTACGGGCCGTTTCCCGCACGCATCCGCGACGTCGGCGTCGTCGTCGACCTGGCGACGCACGACCTCGACGTGATGCGCTTCCTGCTCGACGCGCCGGTGGAGCGCATCTATGGCGAGACCGCGCAGCGTATCCACACGGCGCACGAGGACCTGGTCGTCGGGCTGCTGCGGTTCGCCAATGGGGCCATCGGCCTCATCGACGTGAACTGGCTGACGCCGACGAAGGTGCGCGAGCTGACGGTCACCGGCGAGCGTGGCATGTTCGTGGCCAGCTATCTGACGCAAGAGCTGTACTTCTACGAGAACAACATCGGGCATGCGAGCTGGGACGCCCTCGACACGCTGACCGGCGTGCTCGAAGGCAACATGACGCGCTTCCACTTCGAGCGCCGGGAGCCGCTGCGCGCCGAGCTGGAGGCGTTCGTCGCCGCGGTGCGTGACGGGCGGCCGCCGATGGTCACGGCCGACGACGCGCTGGCGGCGCTGCACCTGGCCGAGCTGCTGGTGGAGTCGGGTCGCCGGGGCCACGTCTCCCTCGCCGTCGAGCCGCTGATCGCCGGCGGCGAGGAGCACTGACGGAACCGGCCGATGCGCCGAGGGGCACGGCTGCTAGCTTGACACGCGCCTGCGGCGCAGGGGGGACCTCGCCCCCCGGCCCCCTCTCCGACTCGGAGAGGGGGAGGAGAGCGGGTGGGAGTCCAGAGGGGGCGAAGCCCCCTCTCTCTGGGTACCTTTTTTGGGGTGGGGCGGGGTAGCCGCCCAGAAGGGTATGTTCACAGGAGAGTCCAGAGAGGGCGAAGCCCTCTTTGAGAACCTCCCTAGGGGTGGGGCGCGACACACCCCAGGACTATGTTCATCTAGGCTGATCCGCAAGAGGGGAAAGAGCGCATGCGCGTCGCGGTAGTCGGGCTGGGCAAGATCGGCCTGCCGCTGGCCGTGCAGTACGCCAGCAAGGGCTGCGCCGTGCTCGGCTGCGACATCGACCCGAGCGTCGTCGCGGCGGTCAACCAGGGCCTCAGCCCCGTCCGCGAGGAGGCGGAGCTGGATGCGGGCCTGGCGCGCGAGGTGGCCGCCGGCCGGCTGCGCGCGACGACCGACACGAGCGCCGCCGTAGCCGCGAGCGAGGTCGTGGTGGTGATCGTGCCGCTGATGGTCGACCACGGGCCCGACCGGCAGCTCGACTACCGCGCGCTCGACTGCGCGACGCGCGACGTGGGCCGCGGGCTGCGGCCGGGCGCGCTGGTCATCTACGAGACGACGCTGCCGGTGGGAGCGACGCGCGGGCGGCTCGGGCCGGCCCTGGCGGCGGCATCGGGTCTGGCGCCGGGGCGCGACTTCTGGCTGGCGTTCAGCCCCGAGCGCGTGTACAGCGGCCGCATCTTCCTCGACCTGCGCCGCTACCCGAAGATCGTCGGCGGCGTGGACCCCGAGAGCACGGCGCGCGCCGCGGCGTTCTATCGCCGCGTGCTCGAGGCCGAGGTCATCGCCGTCGACAGTGCCGAGACGTCCGAGTTCTCGAAGCTGGTCGAGACCACCTACCGCGACGTGAACATCGCCCTGGCGAACGAGTTCGCGCTTTACGCCGCGCAGCGGGGCATCGACGCGCAGCAGGCCATCGACGCGGCGAACACGCAGCCGTACGCGCACGTCCACCGGCCGGGGCTGGGCGTCGGCGGACACTGCATCCCCGTCTACCCGTACTTCCTCATCCATGACGCGCCAGAAGGCATGCACCTGCCGCGGCTAGCGCGGCGCGTCAACGACGAGATGGCCGGGCGCGGCGTCTGGCTGTTGGCCGAGGCGCTCGGGACGCTCCGGGGCACGACGGTGCTCGTGCTCGGCCTCGCCTATCGAGAGGACGTCAAGGAGACGGCCTTCAGCCCGGCCTGGACGCTCGTGCAGGAGCTGCGGCGCGCGGGGGCGCGGCCGCTGGTGCACGACCCGCTGTTCAGCGCCGACGAGTTGCGCCGCTTCGAGCTCGAGCCGGCAGACCTGGCGACGCTGCCGCCCGTGGATGCGGTGGTGCTGCAGGCCTACCACGGCAGATACCGCGACCTCGACTGGGCGGCCATGCCCGGCCGGGTCGTGCTCGACGGCCGGAGCGTGCTCGACGCGGCGGCCATCCGCGCCGCCGGCAAGCGCTACCTGGCCATCGGCCGTCCGCCGGCGTAAGGATCGTCCACGGCGTAAGGATCATCCACGGCGTCTTCGTGGCTACCTGCCCTAAAGCGGATGGCGTGAGAGCTGCATCGTGTGTGGTATAGCGGGAATCTGGCACACCGACGGCCGCGCGGTCGACGAGGCCACGCTGCGGCGCATGATCGCCGTCCAGCGCCACCGCGGCCCCGACGGCGAGGGCTACCACGTGGCCGGCGCGGTGGGTCTGGGCCACGCGCGTCTGAAGATCATCGACCTCAGCCCTGCCGCGGCCCAGCCGATGACCAACGAGGACGGCTCGCTCTGGCTGACGTACAACGGCGAGGTCTACAACTACGTCGAGCTGATGGCCGAGCTGCGCGCGCTGGGGCATACCTTCCGCAGCCGCTCGGACAGCGAGGTCATCCTGCACGCCTACGAGGAGTGGGGCGAGCGCTGCGTCGAGCGCTTCAACGGCATGTGGGCCTTCGCCCTGTGGGACGAGCGCCGGCGCGTGCTGTGGTGCTCGCGCGACCGTTTCGGCGTCAAGCCGTTCTACTACCTCTGGGATGGCCGAACGTTCGCCTGCGCCTCGGAGATCAAGGCGCTGCTGGCTTTCCAGCCAGAGGCGCGGCGGCCGAACTACCCGTACCTGCTGCACTTCCTGACGAGCGGGCTGTTCGACGACGGCAGCGAGACGGCCTTCGCGCCGGTGCGCAGCCTGCCGCCGGCGCACGCGCTCACGGTGCGTGACGGCGCGCTGCGGCTAGCGCGCCACTGGGACTACGACGCGGCACAGCGGGCCGCCTACGACTACGGCGCGCCGGAGGCGACCTTCCGCGAGCTGCTCGGCGACGCCGTGCGGCTGCGTCTGCTGCGCAGCGACGTGCCGGTGGGCACGTGCCTGAGTGGCGGGCTCGACTCTAGCGCTATTGTGGCGCTATCATCGCGCCTTATCGACGTGCCGGTGCGTACCTTCTCGGCCATCTACGACGAGCCAGAGGCCAACGAGGCCCCGTACGTGGCCGTCATCAACGAGCGCTGCCGCACGCTGCCACACCTGGTGAACCCGCGGCCCGACGATTTCATGAGCATCGTCCCGCGCATCGTCTGGCACCAGGACGAGCCAACGGCCGGGCCGGGGCTGTACTCGCAGTGGCACGTGATGCAGCGCGCGCACGGTGTCGTGACCGTGCTGCTCGACGGCCAGGGCTCGGACGAGCTGCTCGGCGGCTACCACCACGCCTTCGGCCCGTACTTGGCGACGGTGTTCCGCCGCGCCGCAGGGGGCGACCTGCCGGCCTGGCGCCGTCTGGCGGCCGACGCGGCAGCCATCGCCGCCCTCGCCGGGCGCAGCCAGGCGCTGGCGGCGCTCAAGCCGTACCTGCCTGCGCCGCTGCGCGCGCTCTACCGCACCTGGCGCGGCACCGAGGCCAGCGGCGACGTGCACCGCGACCTGCGCGCGCTGGTCGGCGATACCGCCATCCAGCGCCAGTATGCCCGGCGCTTCGCCGACCCGCTGGACGACGCGCTCTACTGGAGCGTCGCCAGCACGAGCATCCCCGGCCTGCTGCACTACGAGGACCGCAACAGCATGGCCTTCGGCCTCGAGGCCCGCGTGCCCTTCCTCGACTACCGGTTGGTGGAGTTCTGTCTGGGTCTGCCGTTCGACGACAAGGTCCGCGGCGCGACGACGAAGCACATCATGCGCCGCGCGCTGCGCGGCATCGTGCCCGACGAGGTGCTCGACCGGCGCGACAAGAAGGGCTACCCGACGCCGCTGGCGCGCTGGCTGCGCGGTCCGCTGCGCGCGCCGGCGGCCGACCTGCTGCTGGGCTCGCGCCTGCCGCAGCGCGGCGTCCTGCGGCCCGCGGTCGTCGAGCGCAAGCTCGCCGCGCACGCTGCCGGCCGCCACGACTATAGCTGGGAGATCTGGCGCTGGTTGACCCTGGAGCTGTGGTTCACGCAGTTCATCGACGCGTTTGACCCCGCGCGGTGGATCCATGCGCCGGCGGGGGCGTGATGTCGCTCCCGAGAGGTTGACCCAGGCGACCTATCGTCTTACACTCTGAAGGG
>JACQUS010000388.1 GCA_016210125.1 Chloroflexota bacterium
GGCCAACTTCGATCCCTTCCGTGGGCAGATAGTCGGCCAGGACGCCGGCGTCGTCCGCGACCTGCGCGCCGCCGGCGCGATCATCCTTGGCAAGACGGTGACGACGCAGCTCGCCTCGGCGCCGGACGGCGTTCAGACGCGCAACCCCTGGAACCGCGCGCACACGCCGGGCGGCTCGTCGTCCGGCTCGGCGGCGGCCGTGGCGGCGCGCCAGGTGCCGGCGGCCATCGGCCACCAGAGCGGCGGGTCGGTCCTCCGCCCGGCGGCTTACTGCGGCGTCGTCGGCCTGAAGCCGACCTTCGGGCGGCTCAGCCACTACGGCCTGCTGCCCGGCGCCTGGACACTCGACCACCCCGGCGTCATCGTCCGCTCGGTGGCCGACGCCGCGCTGCTGCTCCAAGCGCTGGCGCGGCACGATCCGCGCGACCCGTACTCGGCGATGCAGCCGTCGGAGGACTTCGTCGCCGCCGCGCGCGAGCCGATCGTGCCGCGGCTCGGGCTGCTGCGCGACCTGCTCGACCGCGCCCAGCCGTCCGTGCGCAGGGCGACCGAGGACGCGGCGCAGCGCCTGGCGCGGGTCGGGGCCGAGGTGCGGGAGGTCCGCCTGCCCGCGCCGATGGAGCTGCTGCTGGCCGTGCACCGCATCATCCGCATCGGCGAGGCTGCCGCGGCGCACGCCGAGGTCCACGCGCGCTGGGCCGACCACTATCGCCCGAGCGTCCGCGCGCTCATCGAGGTCGGCCAGCTCCTGCCGGCGGCAGCGCTGGTCCAGGCCGCGCGGCTGCGGCGGCGGCTGGGGACGCTGCTCGCCGCGTGGGCCGGCGAGGTCGACGCGCTCGTCGGCCCGACCGCATCGAACCCGCCGCCGCTGGCGGAGGCGGGCACCGGCGATCCCAGCTTCCAGGCGCCGTGGACGCTGCTGGGCTTCCCCAACATCACGCTACCCATCAGCATCGGCGCCGACGGCCTGCCCCACGGCGCGCAGCTCATCGCCCGTCCCTGGGCCGAGCGCCGCCTGCTGCGCATCGCCGCCTGGTGCGAGGGCGTGCTCGGCCCGCTGCCCGCGCCGCCGTGAACGAGCCGCCCGGTGAGCACGGCCGGCAGGTGCGCCTGGGCGCGTGTCGCCTCCATCCCGCAGCGGCGCGGCCAGTCCCTCCGCGAACGCCTGCCGCTACTGGGGGCGACCAGCGTTGCCGGCACGTGCGCCAGCGCGGCGGCTAGGCCGAAAATGGCCCTCGCCGGCGGGCTGCCCCAAGGGGGCGATGAGGGGCCGTCCTTTGCAGCGGCGCAACGGCCGGGGCCGCGCGGTCAGCGGGCGGCCGGCTGGGCCGCCACCGGCTGCGGGCCACCGCGATCGAAGACTCCGCGCACCGGTCCGCGCGTTGCCGCCAGCGCCCGCCGCCGGCGCGCCGTCGCCGCCACATCGACGGCGCGCGCCTGCGCGTCGAGTGCGACGCCGTACAGCTCGTGGGCGGCGTCCAGTGAGACCTTGCGGTCGCGCACGTCGGCCAGCACGCGCTCCGGCTCGCGCTCCAGCGGGTCGTCGTAGCCACCGCCGCCGCCCGTGTAGGCCTCGATGCGGTCGCCGGCACGTAGCACGAAGGCCTTGCGCGCCGGGATCTCCTCGGTCTCACCGCTGGTGCGGCGGACGACGGTGCGGAAGCTGGCCGCGGCGCGGCCGCCGAACAGGCCCCACGGCTGGGTGAAATGGCGGTCGTCGCGGTGGCTGACCAGCACCTCGCCTTCGAGCAGCTCGATCACCCGCTCAGTGCCCAGCCCGCCGCGCTGCCTCCCGGCGCCGCCGGAGTCACGCCGCAGCTTGTTCTTCCAGATGCGCAGCGGATACTCCAGCTCGGCCGCCTCGGCCGGGATGTTGCGTGCGTTGTTGATGTCGGTGTCCATGTTGTCCACGCCGTCGCGCCCGCGCACGGCGCCCGTCCCGCCGGCGTTGCACTCCATGTAGACGAACGGCCGGCCCGTGTCGGCGCGCAGGCCGCCAAAGCTCATGGCCAGCAGCCCGCCGTGCGAGGCCGCCGGCACGCGGTCGGGCAGCGCCTGAGCGAAGGCCCCGAGCAGCGTGTCGACGACGCGCTTGAGCGTGTGCGCGCGGATCGACACCGGCGCCGGGTGGCGCGGGTTGAGCAGCGAGCCGTCGGGGATGTGCAGCTTGACCGGGCGGTAGCAGCCGGAGTTGTTCGGGATGTCCGGATCCGTGATGGCGCGGATGACGTAGAAGGCCCCGGCGAGTGCGCCAGTCGGCGCCGTGTTGGCCGGCCCGCGCACCTGCGCGCTCGTGCCGGTGAAGTCGATGAGGACGTCCGAGCCCGTGACCGTCACCGCGGCGCGGATGGGGATGCGCCGGTCGAGGTCGATGCCGTCGTTGTCCAGGTAGTCCTCGAAGGTATACGTGCCGTCGGGTATCTGCTCGATGGCCCGCCGCGTGAGCGCCTCGGCGTGGTCGAGCAGCCGCGGGATGACGGCCAGGAACGTCTCGGCGCCGTACTGGTCGATCAGCTCGCGGACGCGGCGGGTGGCCGTCTTGCCGGCCGCCACCTGGGCCATGATGTCGCCGAAGACCTCGTCTGGGATGCGCACGTTGCGCCGCAGCATCCTGACGAACGTCGTGTTCAGCTCGCCACGGTCGTAGAGCTTGATCGGCGGGACGATGAGGCCTTCCTGAAAGATCTCCGTCGCGTCGGTCACCATGCTCCCCGGGGCCTTGCCGCCGAAGTCCTGGTGGTGGGCCAGCGTCACGCCGAGCGCGACGAGCTGCCGGTCGTAGTAGATCGGCACGGTGACGATCAGGTCGGGGATGTGCGTCCCGCCGTCGTAGGGGTCGTTCATGCAGTACACGTCGCCGTCGGCCATCGTCTCCGGCGGGAACTCCTCCATCGTCCGGCGCACAGCCGGCAGCAGCGCCGCCAAATGGATCGGGTGCGACGCCGCTTGGGCGATGACGTCACCCTCGCTACTGAAGAAGGCGCTGGACGCGTCGGCGCCCTCTTTGAGGATGATCGAGTAGCCGCTCTTGAGCATGGTCGTCTGCATTTCCTGGGCGATGACGTCGAAGCGGTTGCGGAAGACCTCGAGGGTGACCGGATCGACCTGCACGACGCTACTCCCACGCCAAGATCAGGTTGCCGTGGTCGTCGACGCGGCAGCGGTAGCCGGGATAGACGACGGTCGTCGTGTCCGTCTGGTGCACGACCGCCGGCCCCGTGATCTCGGCGCCGCGCGGTAGGGCTGCCCGCCAGTAGGTTGGCGTGTCGACGAAGCCGCCCAGCTCAGGGAAGTAGCACGGGCGGCTGCCGAGCTGCGCCACCGCGCCGTCGCTCCGGGCCGCGTCGGGCCGGACCGCCGGAAGGCGGTAGACATGCACCGTGCGCAGGTTGACGAACTCGACGGCCGCCTGGCGATTGCCGTGGCCATAGTGGCGCTCGTGCGTGTCATGGAAGAGCTGCACCGCCGCGGCGACCCCGGCGCGGTCGTAGCCGGCCTCCAGCGGCACCTCCAGCTCGTACGACTGGCCGACGTAGCGCATGTCGGCCGAGTGCAGGCAGAGCACCTGGTCGAGCGGCACGCCGTCCTTGGCCATGCGCTCGACGCCCATGCGCTCCAGCTCGCGGAAGCTGCGCTCCAGCGCCGCCGCCTCGACCTGCGCCGCCGGCGCGCGGAAGGTGACGGCGTGGTCGTACTCCACGTTAGAGACCAGTAAGCCGAAGGCCGAGAGCACCCCAGGGGCGAACGGCACCATCAGCCGCCGGATGCCCATCTCGATGCCCAGCGCCCCGCCGTTCACCGGCCCGCCGCCGCCGAAGAGCACCAGGTTGAAGCGCCGCGGGTCGTAGCCGCGCTTGACCGAGACGAGCCGGATCTCGTCGGCCATCTTGGCGTTCACGATGCGGTGGATGCCGTGCGCCGCCTCCGGTGTGGAGAGACCCAGCCGCGCGCCGATGCGCTCGACGGCCCGCCAGGCAGCGTCGACGTCCAAGGCGACCTCGCCCTCGGCGAACTGCGTCGGGTCGATGTAGCCGAGGACGACGCTGGCGTCGGTCACCGTCGCGTCGCTGCCGCCCTTGCGGTAGCAGGCCGGACCGGGGTCGGCGCCAGCGCTCTGCGGCCCGACGCGCAGCCCGCCGGCGGCGTCCAGCCAGGCGATGCTACCGCCGCCGGCGCCGATGGTGTTCACGTCGACCATCGGGGTGCGCAGCGGGTAGCGATAGATGCGGCCCTCGGTGGTCGTCAGCGCCTTGCCGGCCGTCACCAGGGCGATGTCGGCGCTCGTCCCGCCCATGTCGAGCGTGATGCAGTCGGTGTAGCCGGCCAGCGCGGCGACGTACTTGGCCCCGATGACCCCGGCGGCCGGCCCGGAGAGCAATGTCGTCACTGGCCGCTCGCCGGCCATCGTCGTGGACGACAGCCCGCCACGCGACTGCATCGTCAGCACCTCGCACCGCACGCCGACCTGGCGCAGCGCCTCGACCAGCGCGCCGAGGTAGTCGCCGAGGACCGGCCGCAGGTAGGCGTCGAAGGCCGTGAGCACCAGCCGCTCGTACTCGCGAAAGACCGGATCGACCTCGTGCGAGAGCGACAGCGGCAGCCGCGGGTAGAGGCTGCGCACCAGCTCGCGCGTTCGCCGCTCGTGAGTCGGGTTGACGAAGGAGAAGAGGTAGCAGATCGCCAGCGCGTCGACGTGCTCGGCGTCCACCAGCTCGCGCGTGGCCGCGAGCACGTCCTCCTCATCCAACGGGATGAGGACGTCGCCCGTGGCGCTGATGCGCTCGCGGATGCCGCGGCGCCGCCGGCCGGGGGCGAGGAAGCCGGGCGTCTCGGGCTCCAGGTCGAGGCGGTACATCTGCGTGCGGAGCTGGCGGCCGATCTCCAGGCTGTCCTCGAAGCCGTCGGTCATGAGCACGCCGACGCGCGCGCCCTTCTGCTCGAGGACGGCGTTGGTGGCCACCGTCGTCGCGTGCATGAAGGCGACCACGGCCGAGGCCGGCGCGCCGACTAGGTCGAGAATCTTGGCTGCCCCCAGCGCGACGGCCTGGATGGGCGAGCGCGGCGTGGACGGCACCTTCGTCCAGCGCACCCGCCTTCCGGCCTCGCTCTCGATGGCGCAGCATACGTCGGTGAAGGTCCCGCCGATGTCGACCCCGATGCGCAGCACGCCCTGCCGTCCTCCGTACGCCATAGCTCTCGGCGGGCTGGCCCCGCCCCACCCCTAAAGAGGGTCCCAGAGGGGGCGAAGCCCCCTCTGGACTCCCCGACCCCTTCGGCTCGCCCACGCGAGCCGCCTTGTCATTCGTCGCGGGCATCCCGCAGGGACCTGGCGAATTTCCCCTTCGAAGCTCTACGCGCCGTCGAGCTTGTAGACGCGGATGACGTTGTCCCGCAGGAACTTGCGCTTGGGCTCGGGCCGCAGCCCGAACTCCTCGACCTCGCGGCGGTCGCGCTCGATGTCGATGACCGGAAAGTCGGTGCCGAACATCGCCTTGTCCTGGCCGACGGTGTTGATGAAGTGCACCTGCGATGGCGACCAGTGCTTCGGCGCATAGGCGTCGGTGATGATGTACACGTTCGGGTGCTTGTAGGCCACCGAGATCATCTCCTCGGTCCATGGCCAGCCCACGTGCGAGCCGATGAGCTTGAGGTCGGGGAAGTCGCAGGCCACCGTGTCGAGCGTGATCGGCTGGCCGACGCTGCGCAGCGGCCGCTCGGCCGAGTAGCGCAGGCAGTGACCGACCTGCATCTGGATGGGCACGTCGAGCTCGACGCACTTGGCGTAGAAGGGATAGTACTTGCGATGGTCGGGGGCCATCTCGAACCAGTGCGGATAGAGGTGCGCGCCGACGAAGCCCAGCTCCTTGACAGCGTGCTCCAGCTTGCGCACCCCGGCCATGCCCTCGCTGGGGTCGATGCCGGCGACGCCGTAGAAGCGCCCGGGATACTGCTCGACGACGCGCGCCACCCACTCGTAGGGGAGCTGCCAGTTGGCCGGATGCCCGGGCGAGCCGAGCTTCGGAGCCAGCAGCAGCGCCTTCTCGACTCCGGCGCGGTCCATCATCGCCAGCATCTCGGCCACCGTGACGCCCTCGACCTTGTCGGCGGCCTTGACCTTGCCGCCGATGAACTCGCGCGTCCAGGCCGGGCGCGTGGCGACCACCTCGGGCGTGAAGAGGTTGCAGGCCGCATCTACGGCCAGAATGTCGTGCGTTGACATCTGCCACCCCCGATGCTATCATTCCCGACCAATACAATATAGCAGCCGCGCATGCGGCCAAGATACGCCTACGATTGTCGCGCGTCAAGCGAGCGAGAGTCCGAGGTACGTCGGGATACGGACTCATACGCCGCACGGAGAAATCGGTCGGCTCGTCGGCCGCGCTGGGGCCGACGCCTGAAGACCCTGCATCGCGTAGGCACAGCGCCAGACGCGCAGCCGGCCGGTGGCGCGGCAGCCCGAGGCGACGGCGACCACCGGCCGCGTGGCAAGCGCGGCCGCGCGTCACCACCCGCTATGCGGGAGCGCGGCGGCTCTGCATGGCAAGCGGCGCTCGTATGTAAATGGATTTGTCATTCGCCGTTGGTGAGCCGTCAGGCTCATGGACTGCTCAGGAGCGCGTGAAAGGCGGCGAGGCACGCGGTGGAGTCGTTCCAGTTCGTCGTCAACGGCCTGATGCTTGGCGGCATCTACGCCATCGTCGGCGCGGGCTTCGCTCTGGTTTACGGCGTCATGAACGTGCTCAACGTCGCCCACGGCTCGTTCATCATGATCGGCGCGTACCTCACCTACTGGACGGTCACGCTGCTCGGCGTCGATCCCTTCGTCACCCTGCCGGCGAGCGCCGTGGCGCTGTTCGCCTTCGGCTACCTCGTCCAGCGCACGGTCATCAGTCGGGTGCTCCACGCCAGCATCTTCATGACCTTCATCCTCACCTTCGGTCTGGACATGTTCCTCATCAACGCCGGGCTCGTCGCTTGGGGCGGCTCGTATCGCGCCGTACGACCGTCCTACGCCGACGACGTGCTCATCATGGGCGGGCTGACCATCCCCTACGTGCGTCTGGTCGTGCTCGTCGCCGTCGTCGCGGTCATCGCGCTGCTGCTGCTCTTCATGTCCAAGACGCGGCTGGGCATCGCCATCAAGGCCACGGCGCTGGAGCGCGAGGCGGCGCAACTCGCCGGCGTCGACGTGAAGCAGATCGACGCCATCACGTTCGGCCTGTCGGCCGCGCTCGCCGGCGTGGCCGGTGGCCTGCTGGCGGTCGTCCTGCCCTTCGGCCCGTTCATGGGCGTCCCGCTGACCGGCAAGGCATTCACCGTCGCCGTGCTCGGCGGCCTGGGCAGCATGACCGGCGCGCTTTACGGCGGCTTCGTCCTCGCGTTCGCCGAGATCGGCGGCGTCATCGCACTTGGCGGTGAGTGGGCCGACGGCATCGCCTTCATCATCCTCCTCGTGGTCCTCGTCTTGCGGCCACGCGGCCTCCTCGGCAAGGAGTTCTTCGCCGAGGTGAAGGTCTAGCCACACTGCGCCGAGGATTGCGCATGCTCGAAGCGCGGCTGTCGTCGTTTCTGCGCGAGGGCCAGCGCCTGCAGGTCAGCGCGGCGGCGGTGGGCGCCGTGGCGCTGGCCGTGGTGCTCCTGCTACTGCCCAACTGGCTGAGCGGCTACTGGCTGCGCATCACCACGTCGGTGCTGATGTTCGCCACCCTGGCGCAGGCCTGGAACATCATCACGGGCTTCACTGGCTACCCGGCCTTCGGCAACACGGCCTTCTTCGGCGTCGGGGCCTACGCCCTGGCCATCCTCGTCACCAAGGCCGGCCTCGGCATTCCGGCGGCGATCGTCCTTGCCGGGCTCGCCGCGGCGGCCTTTTGCGCCGTGATCGGCCTGCCGATTCTGCGCCTCCAGGGGCACTACTTCGCCATCGCCACGCTGGCCCTGTCGCTCTTCGTGCGCGAGGCAGCGGCGAACCTCGGCTGGCTGACCAACGGGGCCATCGGCATCGTCCTGCCGACGCTGGCCAGCGGCTCGCCCGAGGAGATCACCCGGCCGTACTACTACCTGATGCTCCTCGTGCTCGTGGCCTGCTGCGCGTGCACGTGGTGGGTCTCCGTCAGCCGCTTCGGCTACGGGCTGCGCAGCATCAAGGCCGACGAGGACGCTGCAGCCTGCTTCGGCATCAACACGACGCTCTCCAAGCTGGTCGCCTGGGTGCTCAGCGCGTTCTTCACTGGGCTCGCCGGCGCGGTCTGGGCACTCTGGATCACGTTCATCGACCCGCAGTCGGCCTTCAACCTGGCGATCGCCGTCAAGTTCTCGGTCATGGCCCTGCTCGGCGGCTTGGGCACCGTCGCCGGCCCGGTGCTCGGCGCCCTGCTGGTCGAGGTGCTCACCCAGGCCATCTGGGGTGCGTTCTACGCCGTCCATCTGGCCGTGCTTGGACTGGCGATCATGCTCATCGTCCTGCTGATGCCCGGCGGGCTGATGCAGCTCCTTCGCGACCGGCTGGCGACGGCCAAGCGGCTGCTCGCCACGCCCTCGGCCAAGGAGAGCTGGCGATGAGCGCCACGGTGGCGCCCGCGCTCGACGTGCGGGGCGTCGTCAAGGGCTTCGGCGCCGTCCGCGCCGTCGACGGCGTGAGCCTCGCCGTGCGTTCCGGCGAGGTGCTGGGCGTGGTCGGGCCGAACGGCGCGGGCAAGAGCACGCTGGTGAACATCATCAGCGGCCTCGTGAAAGCCGACGCCGGCGAGATCGCCTACCGCGGCGTGCCCATCCACCGCCTCTCGCCCGACGAGGTGGCGCGGCTGGGTGTCGCGCGTACCTTCCAGATCGTCAAGCCGCTGCGCGACCTCAGCGTCATCGAGAACGTGATGGTCGGCGCGCTCTTCGGCCGCCGGCAGTGTCGCTCGACGCGCGAGGCGCGGCGCATCGCCGAGGAGGCCCTGGCCCAGGTGCAGCTCGGCCACCGCGCCGAGGCCGAGTGTCGCAAGATCAGCACCGGCGAGACGAAGAAGCTTGACCTAGCGCGGGCGCTGGCGATGGACCCCGACGTCTTGCTGCTCGACGAGCCGCTGGCCGGCGTCGGCGCGCGCGAGTCGCAAACGCTGATCGAGCTCATCGTCGGCCTGGCCAAGAGCGGCAAGGCCATCCTGCTGGTGGAGCACGTGGTGCGCGTGGTCTGGACGATCTCCGACCGCGTGGCCGTGCTGCACCACGGGGCGAAGATCGCCGAAGGGCCGCCGAAGGAGGTCGCGGCGGACGACCAGGTCATGGCCGCCTACCTCGGCGAGCGCTACATCCGCGAGGTCTTGCAGCGCCCGGCGGACGACGCCGAGCCGGGCGTCAGCAGCGACGGGGACGGGGGACCGTAGGCCGGCGGCAGTTGGCGATTCGGAGCGAGACGTGGCAGCGATGCTCGAGGTTCGCGACCTGACGACGGGGTACACCGATGTGCCCCTCATCGCCGATCTGAGCATCAGCCTGGCGCCGGGCGAGGTCGTCGCGCTGCTGGGAGCCAACGGCTCGGGCAAGACGACCGTCCTGCGGGCGATCATGGGCTTGCTGCCGGCCTGGCAGGGCCGCGTCGTCTTCGACGGCCAGGAGGTGACCCGCCGCGCGGTGCACGAGCGGGTGAAGGCCGGGCTGGTGATGGTCCCGGCCGGGCGGCGGCTCTTCTTCGGCCTGTCCGTCGAGGACAACCTGAAGATGGGTGGCTACCTCACGTGGGAGAGTCGCCTGCTGCGCGAGCGTATGGCCGAGGTGTTCGCGCTCTTCCCCGAGCTGGGGAAGCTGCGGACGCACCTCGCCGGCAAGCTGAGCGGCGGCGAGCAGCAGATGGTGGCTCTCGGTCGCGCGCTCATGGCCCGGCCGCGCGCGCTGCTCATCGACGAGCTGAGCCTCGGGCTGGCGCCGGTCGTCGTCGAGCGGCTGATGCCGGCCGTAGAGAAGATCCGCAACCTGTTCGGCATCCCGGTGCTCTTCGTCGAGCAGGACGTGCTGCGCGCCGTGGAGCTGGCCGACCGCGCCTACGTGCTCGACCAGGGGCGCATCGCCATGGAGGGCCACCCCAAGCAGTTCGCCCAGGACCGCCGGCTCATCCGCGCGTATATGGGAGTGTAGATGACAGTGGCCGGGTACACCCTCACACCGGAGCAGATCGAGCTCAGGAAGTTCGCGCGTGACGTCGCGGAGCGCCACCTGGTGGCCCGCGCCGACGAGGTGGAGAAGGCCGGCGCGTTCTTCCCCCGTGACCTCATCGACCTGTTCCGCGACCTCGACCTACTCGGCATCGACGTCCCGCAGGAGCACGGCGGCCAGGGCCTCGACGTGCTCACCTGCGCCCTGGTCATGGAGGAGATCGCGCGCGGCTGGTTCTCGGCGTCCAGCTACCCGGTGGCCATGGGCACTGGGCCAATTCTTGCCGCCGGCACCACGGAGCAGAAGGCGCGCTACCTGCCGAGGATCGCCCGCGGGGAGGTCATCACCGCATTCGCCCTGACCGAGCCCGACGCCGGCTCCGACGCCTCCGGCCTGCGCACCGTCGCCCGCCGGGACGGGGACGCCTACGTCATCAGCGGCCGCAAGATCTTCATCACCAACGCGCACATCGCCGACGTCCTGCTCACCTTCGCCACGGTCGACCCCCACGGCGAGCGTGGCAAGGGCGTGACGCTGTTCCTCGTCGACAAGGGCACGCCGGGCCTCCAGATCGGCCACCGCTTCCGCACGCTGGCCCACGAGGCCAATCCGATCTGGGAGGTCCTGTACGACGACTGCCGCGTGCCGGCCGACAACCGGCTGGGGCAGGAGGGCGAGGGCTTCAGCTACATGCAGGTCGGCTTCGCCAAGACCCGCGCGCTCTACGCGGCGCGCTGCCTCGGCCTGGCGCAGGCGGCGCTCGACTACGCGGCGCGCTATGCCGAGGAGCGCGTGCAGTTTGGCCAGCCGATCGCCCGCTTTCAGATGGTGCAGCAACTGATCGCGGACATGATCGTCTCCGTGGACGCGGCGCGGCTGCTGGTGCAGCGCGTGGGCCGGCTGAAGGACGCCGGGCTGCAGCGCGCCTCGCTCGAAGCCTCGATGGGCAAGCTCTACGCGAGCGACGTGAACAACAAGGTGGCCCTCGACGCGGTGCAGATCCACGGCGGCTACGGTCTGACCGAGGAGTTTCCGGTGGGCCGCTACGTGCTGGAGTCGAAAGTGCGGACGATCGGCGAGGGCACGAAC
>JACQUS010000389.1 GCA_016210125.1 Chloroflexota bacterium
GGCGCACACGCCGGCTGGGCCTTCTCGTGGCCGGCGAACCGCCGCCTCCTCTACAACCGCGCCTCGGCCGATCCGCAAGGCCAGCCGTGGTCCGAGCGCAAGCGCTACGTCTGGTGGGATGAGGCGCAAGCCCGCTGGGTGGGCCTTGACGCGCCGGACTTCGACAGCGCCAAGCCGCCCACGTATGTGCCGCCGCCAGACGCCACGGGCGTCGCGGCACACGCCGGGTACGAGCCGTTCATCATGAAGGCCGAGGGCCGCGCCTGCCTCTTCGTTCCGGCCGGCGTCAAGGACGGCCCGCTGCCGACGCACTACGAGCCCGTCGAGTCGCCCGTGCGCAACCCGCTCTATGCCGAGCAGCACAGCCCGGTGGCCGAGCTTTTCCGCCGGCGCGAGAACCCGCTGCACGCTCCGGCGGACCCGCGCTACCCCTATGTCATCACCACCTACCGGCTCACCGAGCAGCACGCCGGCGGGCTGATGTCGCGGGCGGTGCCCTGGCTGGCCGAGCTCCAGCCGGAGGGCTTCGTCGAGATTGGCGTCGAGCTGGCGCGCGAGAAGGGCATCGCCGGCGGCGACTGGGTGACGGTCAGCACGGCGCGCGGCGAGGTGGCGGTGCGGGCGCTGGTGACCGACCGCCTCCGGGCGCTGGAGATCGCCGGCCAGCGGGTGCACCAGGTGGGCCTGCCCTGGCACTTCGGCTACCGCGGCTACGCGCGCGGTGCCGTGGCCAACGATCTGACGGCGCTCGTCGGCGACCCGACGGTGACCATCCACGAGGGCAAGGCGTTCACCTGCGACATCCGGCCAGGGAGGCCGGCATGACGCAGGAGGCCCTGCTGACCGCCGGCGCCGAGATTCGACCAGGCGTGCGCTACGGCTTCTTCACCGACACCAGCCTGTGCATCGGCTGTAAGGCGTGCGAGGTCGCCTGCAAGCAGTGGAACAGCCTTCCGGCCGACGGCCTCGACTTCGCCGCCACCAGCTACGACAACACGCGCGCGCTCTCGGCGACGACCTGGCGGCACGTGCGCTTCGTCGAGCAGCGCAAGGGGCCGATCACGCCAGGCGGCCCCGACGGCGTGCGCTGGCTCTTGATGAGCGACGTCTGCAAGCACTGCGAGCGCGCCGGCTGCCTGGAAGCCTGCCCGACCGGGGCCATCGTGCGCACCGAGTTCGACACGGTCTTCGTGCAGCAAGATGTGTGCAACGGCTGCGGCTACTGCGTACCGTCGTGCCCGTTCGGGGTCATCGAGGTCGACTTCGCGGGCGATGGCAAGGCCCACAAGTGCACCCTCTGCTACGATCGGCTCAAGTCCGGGCTGGAGCCGGCCTGTTCCAAGGCCTGCCCGACCGACTCGATCCAGTTTGGGCCGGTCCAGGTCCTGCGCGAGCGCGCTGAGCGGCGCGTCGCGGCACTGCGGGCGCAGGGCTTCGCCGAGGCGTACCTGTACGGCACGCCGGGCGAGCCGGGGGCAACCGGTGGAATCGGCGGGCTCAACGCCTTCTTCCTGCTGCTTGACCGGCCCAACGCCTACAACTTGCCCGAGGCACCGCAGCTCCCGGCGCGGCAGATCGCGCCTGGCCTGCTGGCCGGTCTGGCGACGGCCGCCGGCCTGCTGGCTGCCGCGGCGGCCGTCTTCCTCGGCGGGCGGCGGAGCTAGGAAGCGCGGGGGTGTAAGCGGGGAGCTGCCCGTGTCCCTGCGGGACGCCAGCGATGAATGAGAAGCGACTGCGCTGCAGGAGATGGACCTCACCCCCCGGCCCCCTCTCCGACTCGGAGAGGGGGAGCAGGGCGGGCGGGGAGTCCAGAGGGGGCGAAGCCGGTTTCTGACCGTCATCTCCACTGGCCTTCAGACCAGCAGCGCGGAGCAGGCAGGCGGGGAGTCCAGAGGTCGCCTGAGGAGACCTCTGGACTCCCTCTTTGGGGTAGGGCGGGGCAGCCGCCCACCGGGGTATTCTCGAGGTATTCTCACAGGAGCGCAGACGGGACGGGAGTCCCGTTCTGCGTGCGCTCCCTGAGGAGGTGCCGCCAA
>JACQUS010000395.1 GCA_016210125.1 Chloroflexota bacterium
GCTTGCACCGCGCCGCCGGGCGGTGCTGCCAGACGCTTCGGCGCTCCTCCTCGCCGGCCGCCGGGTTGACGACGCAGGTGACCGGCTTGCCGATGGTCGTGCCGCGGCACGCCTGGAGGCAGGCGATGCAGCGGCGAATCTCATCGGCGCGGCCGCTCTGCGCCTTCAGTGGCAGTGCCGGGTCGGCCAGGAGCGCGCGCGTCATGCCAACGAGGTCGGCCCGCCCGGCGGCCAGCACCTCCTCGGCGACCGCCGGATCGTTGATGCGCCCGCAGGCGACCACCGGTAGGCGGATGCGCTGCTTGACCGTCTGAGCGAACGGCGTGAACACTGCCGGCGGCAGGTCCATCGGCGGGATGACCGCCCAGTAGCTGGCGCGGTTGCCAGCGCTGACCGAGATGTAGTCGAGTTGCCCAGTGGCCTCGAGGCGCTGGGCGATCTCCGCCGCGTCGTCGGGCGTGAGCCCGCCGTCGGCGAACTCGTGGGCGGAGAGGCGCAGGCCGACGACGGACTGCGGCCCGATGGCGGCGCGCACGGCGTCGACCACCTCGACGCAGAGCCGCAGGCGCTTCTCCAGACTGCCGCCGTACTCGTCGCTGCGCCTGTTGAAGAGCGGCGAGATGAACTGCTGCAGCAGGTAGCCGTGCCCGGCGTGCACCTCGACGCCGTCGTAGCCGGCCTGGCGCATGTGCGCCGCCGTTGTGGCGAAGCCGCGGATAAGCTCGCGGATCTCGTCGCGATCCAGGGCGTGGGTGTACTCGCTTCCGCCGCCGAGTTGGCGCGAGGACGACCACACCGGCAGGAGCGAGAGCTGGCCGGCGGCGACGAGCCCGGGATGGAAGAGCTGGCCGACGACGAGCGCCCCATGCTCGTGGACGACCTGAGCGATGCGGCGGAAGCCGGGCACGCTGGCTGGCTCGTAGCCGAGGACGACGCCAGGGCGATGCCGGCCGGTCGGGTGCACGACCGTCGCCTCGGTGACAACCAGCCCGACGCCGCCGCGCGCCCGCTCGGCGTAGTAGGCGGCCATGCGCGCGTTGGGCAGGCCGTCGAGCGCGTAGCCCTTGCCGTGCGCGGTGACGACGATGCGGTTGCGCACCGTCGCGCGGCCGACGCGCAGCGGCGAGAACAGGAACGGGAACGACGGCTGGCTCATCGTCCCCTCACGCTGGCCCGATGCGCTCGAAGAGCGTGCGCCAGCGCCGGACGTAGATTGGGCGCAGGCGGTCGGTCCAGGGCGTGCTGCGGCGGCGCTGCCACTCTGCGCTGCCGTCGACCGCCGGCGCGGCAAGATCGTAGAGGGCGACGTAGGTCGCCGGCTCGCCCATGATGCCGCTCGCAGCGGCGTGCAGCTTGTAGCGCCGCGCGCGCAGGACGCCCGGCACGCCGGTGAGTAGCGGCAGATGCTCGGTGCTGTACCAGTCGTTGAACTCGTCGTCGTACGCCGCCGGGACCTCCACGCCGACGAGGAGCAGCGCGCGCGCCTCGGGCGTGTCCCCCGGGTCAGGCTGCGGCAGCGTGCGGAGGTGCTCGTAGACGCCGCGCACGGTGTTGCGGAAGTGCGCGAACATCGCGCTGTCCTCCGACTCGGCGCCAGGGGCCCACGGACGCGTCCGCAGGTAGGCCGGCGTGTTGAGCACGCCGACCTCGGCGAGGTCGTAGATGGCGAGGTAGCAGCGCTCGTCGCCTAGCGCACGGAAGCGCCGCGCGCCGAGGACGCCCGGCACGCTCCGCAGCCTGGGCAGGTGGCGCTCGTCGTACCAGCGATTGAAGGCCGGCTCCGCGGCCGGCTCCACCTCCGTCATGGCTAGCAGTAGCCCACGCGCCGACATCTCTGGCCCCTCCTCTCGACCGTCCACGCGCGGCGCTACTTGGCGTCCGGCGGGACCTGCTCCGGCTTGAGCTGCTTGCCGAGCTCCTTGTAGTAGCGGGCCGCGCCAGCGTGAAGCGGCGTGACCAACGAGTCGACACCGAGCTGCGCGAAGTCGAGGCCCTTGACCGCCGCGTAGCCGGCCGCCTGGACGCCCTCGCCGCGCGGCCCGTTGTCGTCCATGCTGGCCTTCGTTAGCTTGTAAGCGATGTCCTCCGGCACGTCTTTGTGCAGGGCCACGCCGGCGGTCGCAGCCAGGGCGCGGACGGCGCGCGACGGGAAGCCGGAGCCGTAGCCGTCCTTCTCGACAGTCACGAACGCGTAGTACGGGAAGCTCTCGACGAGCTTCTTCTCCTGCTCCGCGGTGAGCCCGAGCATGTCCAGCGGCGTGGCCCTGTGCGTCTCGATGGTCGCCGCGGAACTCTGCGTCGCGCCGGGCTGCGGCAGGGTGTAGCCGACGATGCGCCGGTCGCGCACGGCCTGGGTCGCGTCTTCCGTGCTGGCGCGGTAGTAGCGCGGCTTGATGCCGAGCGCGTCGAAGATGGTCTCGGTCTGCTTCTCGGAGCCGGAGCCGCGTCCGCCGGGGTTGAAGTCCTTGGCGCTCAGGTCCTCGAGCTTTGCGATGCCGCTGTCCTTGCGGACGAGCCAGGCCTGTGGGTTGCGGGTGTAGACGTAGAGGAAGCGCAGCGCGCGGCTCTCCTTGCCTTTGAACTCCTCGAGGCCGTGCCAGGCGCGGTAGGCCATGTCCGGGCAGGCGACGCCGGCCAGGACCTGCTTGGCCTCCATCTGCCGCAGCGTGTCGGCGCAGCCGCCGTTGGCGGTGTTGGTCGCCTCGACTTCGGGCGCCTTGGCGTTCCAGACCTTCACCGTGGCGACGAAGAGCGGGTAATGCGGCGAGGACGTGCTGGCCGAGCCGAAGAGGATGCGCAGCTTCTCGGCCGCTGGCGCAGCGGGCTTGGCCTCGGCCTTCGGCTGCGCCGGCTTGGCCTCTGCCTTGGGCTGCGCCGGCGCAGCCGGCTTGGGCGTCTCGGCAGCCGGCGCTGCCGGGGCGGCCGGCTGTGGCGCCGCGGCCTTGGCCGCCGGCTGCGGGGCCGCCGCGGACTGCGCGGCCGGCGGCTGCGACGCGCTGGGCGCCGGCGCGCAGGCCACGACGATGGCGGCTGCCAGCGCAGCGAGACCCAGCGCGCGGCCCAGCGCCAGCGGATAGGCCGACGCTGCCGGCGCCGTGCGCCAGCGGAGCGCCGCGCCGCCGGCGGACGACTGCGATCGAGGTGTCATTTTCGCCCTCCTTTTCTTGTAGCTCGGCAATGAATTGCGCGTAGCGAAAGACACGCCCAGTCTAGGTGCCACTCGGCCGCTTGTCAAGCGCTTTGTTTCGCGACCTTGCGAGAGAACCGTCGGGACGCTACCGCGCGTCCGATGGAGCTTGACTTTGATCCGTGAGGAGCGGTAGGCTGTGGGACATACAAGCGCCCGTTTGGCGTGTTGCCCGAATGTGGCGCCGATCGTCGCGCCGATCGTCGCGCCGATTAAGGAGGTGCTCGCGCATGACCACGGCGTCCGCCCACCCGCGCGCGAAATACTCGCCCACGTCGACGCTGCGGGCGCTGGTCAAGCGCACTCTCGCCCTCCACAGCGTGCCGCCGCGGATCATCGTCCTCACCGCTCTGGCATCCTACGTCGGCCAGCTTCTGGCCATTCTCCAGGGATGGCCGCTGTGGGCCATTGTGCTGGCCACGCTCCTCCCGTGGGCGCCGATTCTGTTCCTCGAGACGGCCTGGACCTACCGCCACTTCCAATGGCTCGCCCTGTTCTACATCCTCGTCGTGACTCAGGGCGGCCATTTCTTGGAGCACCTCACGCAGGTGACGCAGATTCACGTGCTGGGCCTGCGCGGAGCAGATTCCCGCGGTGTGTTCGGGCAGCTTGACATCGAGTGGGTGCACTTCACGTGGAACACGTGGGTGCTCATAGCCATCGTCCTGCTGCTCGTGCGCTTCCCAAGGAATGGCTGGCTGTGGATCACGCTGCTCGTCGCCGGATGGCACGAGGTCGAGCACGCGTACATCATGTCGGTCTACCTCACGACAGGACGCGAGGGGACGCCGGGCCTGCTTTCCGTGAGAGGCGCGATCGCCGGCGGGCTGCCGCTCATTCGCCCGGACCTGCACTTCATGTACAACGTGCTGGAGACCGTGCCGCTCGTCGCGGCCTTCGGCTACCAGGTCAGGCACAGCTACGACGAGTGGCTGGCGAAGGCCCTGCCGCACATGTCCGAGGAGCAGATGGCCGAGACCACGAACGCCCTCGAGACGCTGCGCTTCGCGCCGGGCCAGGCCGTGGTGCGGCAGGGCGAGCCCGCCGACCGCTTCTACATCGTGACGCAGGGGACGGTCGCGGTGGTGCGCGAGGCTGAGGCTGGCAGCGAGGTCCACTTGGCGACGCTCGGTCCTGGCGAGTTCTTCGGGGAGATCGGGCTGCTCATGCGCTCGCCGCGCACGGCCACCGTGCGCGCGAGGACGCCGGTCGAAGTCCTGGCCATGCACGGGGGCACGTTTCAGGGCATCATGAACAGCTCGCAGCGCACCGCACAGGAGGTCGCGCAGATCGCACAGCAACGCCTTGGTCAACAGCTCTCTCCGCAGGACCAGCGGCGGACCTAGCGCGCTCGCCGGACGGCACGACGCGCACGCGAGATAAGCCGCAACGCGCCGCGCGAGGAGCCGTGCTCGCGTCCCGCGGCGCCGACCTTTCGCGGGCGGCCCGGCCGGCCCGTGCTACAATCGCTCCGTGGCAACGGAACCCTCGCGTCTGCTCATCACCGGCGCTGGCGGGCTGCTCGGCCGCGCCCTCGCGCGGCAGCGGCCAGAGGCCCCGGCCTTAGCGCGCCAGGACCTCGACCTCGCCGACCTCGCCGCCACGCGGCGTGTCCTGCGCGACGTGCGCCCGACGGTGGTCGCCAACGCCGCGGGGTTCACCGACGTCGAGCGCTGCGAGCAGGA
>JACQUS010000396.1 GCA_016210125.1 Chloroflexota bacterium
ACTGACGGCCGGGGAGGGCCGGCGGCAGGCGCGCAGCAGCACGCGAGTGGCCTCCCTCACAATGGTCCCCCACAGAAGGGCCGCGAGCGCCGATTGCGCCTGCGCCGGTGGGCGTGGTAGTATCGGTGCAGCAAAACGGCTTACCGAGACCGTTGGGGCGGGCGTGCAGCCCGTCCCAAGACCGGCGCTGGAGGGAGATCGCACGTGCCCGTGAGAATCCGACTGCGGCGCGTGGGGGCCAAGAAGAAGCCGCTGTACCGCTTGGTCGTGGCAGACTCGCGGTCGCCGCGCGACGGACGCTTCATCGAGACCGTGGGCCACTACAATCCGCGCACCGATCCGCCGTCGGTGCAAGTGGACCTGGCCCGTGTAACGTACTGGATCGAGCACGGCGCCCAGCCGAGCGAGGCGGCGGGGAAGATCCTGCGGCGCGCCCAGGCCGCAGTGGCGGCTGGCGAGGCGGCAACTGCTGAGCCGGCGGCTCAGGGGTAGCCCACGGGAGTGGCCTAGCGTGCGCGACTTGGTCGAGTACATCGCGCGGTCGGTCGTGAGCCATCCGGACTCGGTCGAGGTGCGGGTCACCGAGGACGAGCAGGCGACATACATCGAGCTCCATGTCGCGCCGAGCGACGCCGGCAAGGTCATCGGCCGCCAGGGCCGCGTGGCCAACGCCATGCGCGCGTTGCTGCGCGCCGCAGCAGCGCGCCAGGGCCGCCGGGCCGTGCTCGACATCGTCTGAGGCCAATGGCCTCACCGCGCGAGGTCCCGCACTCTGAACATGTCCCGTTCGTCGCGGTCGCGTCTGTGCAGGGCGCTTGGGGCCTGGGCGGCCACGTACGGGTCGCGCTGCTCACCGATTTCCCGGAGCGCCTGGCGGCGCGTGAGCAGCTCTACCTCGGGCAAAGTTTTCGTCCCGTCTACGTCGAGGAGTTCGCCATTCACGGCCGCAGCGCGGTGCTCAAACTCCGCGAGGTGGACAGTCCCGAGCGGGCGGCAGGGCTGCGCGGCCAGGTGCTGTACATCGGAGACGATGACCTCGCGCCGCTGCCGGAGGGCACGTACTACTGGCACCAGATCATCGGGCTCGAGGTCCGGACCACCGACGGTCGGAGCATCGGGCGCGTCGTCGAGATCCTGCGCACGGGCAGTAACGACGTCTACGTCGTGCGCGAGGGCGAGCGCGAGGTGCTGGTGCCGGCCATCGAATCGGTGGTCCGCTCGATCGACGTCAGGGCCGGGCTACTGGTCATCGAGGCCCTGCCAGGTATGCTGTAGCCATGGTCGAACGTGTCCAAGGGATGGAGCGCTATGGACGAGTCGCCGTACAACATCCGTCTGGCGACCCCGGCAGACGCCGACACCTTGCGCCGCTCCATCCGGTTCACGCTGAGCAGCCCAGAGGGGAAGGGGCAGCGCAAGCAGTACCGCGACGGGGTAGAGCGCAGCGAGGTGCTCGTGCTCGAGCACAGCGAGCCGAAGGACCGCCGCCGGACCATCGACGGCTTCCTCGAGTGGCACACGCGCATCGACGGCACCGTGACGATCCGCGACGCCGGGACGATCGGCGACGAGGTCAAGCCCGGCGTCATCAAACGCCTCGTGCGCGAGATGCTGCGCATCTACCAGCCGCCGCTGGTGCGCGCCAAGACACGGCGCGACCAAGAGGTGTGGACGAATATCTTTCGCGAGCTGCCGGGTTTCGAGCCCGAGGGCGTCGAGTACGCACGGCCGTACTGGCGCATCCTCTGGGCTTGGTCGGCCGAGCGTGCGCGCGAGCAGGTCCCGCGCCGCGAGGTCGGTCGGCCGCGCGGCGGACGTTAGCTAGCGCGCCGGCTCGACGAAGTAGCGATACGGCGCCGGCTCGGTCGTCACCGGCGCCAGCGGCGCGAGGACGAGCACGGCTCTGCGCGCGCCGCCCACCGGCAGCAGGGCGTCCAGCCGCCCGCCCTCGACGGCCAGGTCTTCCACCGCCACGCTGTCGCGCTCGACCACCAGCCGCGCGACGAAGCGCTGCGGCACCAGCGGCGCGCCGCGGACGAAGCCGTCGACGGTCCAGCCAGGCTCGTCGGCCTCGGCGTCGTCGGCGAAGCCCACCTCCGGCACCTCCACGTCGTCTACCGCGTACCCTGGCGCGTTGTAGGCGTCATCGGTCACGAGGGCAAAGCGCAGCAGTACCTCCTGCCCGGCGTACGGCGTCAGGTCTACGTGCTCCCGCACCCACACAGCCTGCTTCCCACCACCGCTCCTCCCGGTGTAGCCGTGGCCGTAGCTCGCGCCGTTGGGGTCGGAGGTCGTCGTGTGCTGGCCCGGCAGCGTCGTCCAGGTCTGGCCGCCGTCGACCGAGGCCATGACGTACGCGTAGTCGTAGTCCTTCTCAATGTCAAACCATGTCCAGAACGCTAGTGTCGCCTGCGTGAGGCCACGCAGGTCCAGCGCGCGCGTGAGCCGCGTGGCCATCTCGTCGCCGCGGTTCGACCACCAGAGCGCGACGCCCGACGGAGCCGAGGTCGGCAGCAGTGCGGCCACGTCAGACGCCTCAAGGCGCAGCCGCAGGTCGCCGCGATTCGTGGGCAGGTCGACGTAACGCGCGGCATACTGCGGCGTCTGGACGCTCTGCCATCGGCCCAGCAACGCCGGCTCCAGGCGCTCGATGCGCACGTCGCGGTCGCGGTACACGAAACGGCCATCGCCGGTCACGTCCGCGTCGAGCAAATTGGCGACGATCCAATCGGCGAAGAGGTCGTCGAATCTGCGCTGCGCGCCTAGGCGCGACAGGTAGGCGTCCACTGCTGCGACGCCGGTCTCCGGCAGCGCCAGGAAGTCACGGAGGCCGTTCGCCGTGCCGTGCTGCTCCCAGAGGTAGTGCATGAAGAGGTAGGCGGCGCCGTAGTGCGCGCTCACGACCGGGCCTTCCTCGAGCTGCGCCCACGCGGTGAGCTGCGTCGCGGGTCGATTGAGGAAGGCCCGCGCGGCGTCGGTGGGGTAGCCGGCCAGCCAGCTCGCCAG
Source organism: Chloroflexota bacterium (assembly GCA_016210125.1). Taxonomy (GTDB): domain Bacteria; phylum Chloroflexota; class UBA6077; order FW602-bin22; family JACQUS01; genus JACQUS01. The sequence goes on from JACQUS010000396.1 coordinate 3,007, forward strand.
CTCGGCAGCGCCCTCATTCAGCCACGTGTCGTCGGCCCTCCGCTGCCACCAGTGCACCATGTGTTGGAACTCGTGAGCCAGGGTGGCCTCGAAGCGCGTCGTACCCGGCGGCATCACGCCGACGTTGAGGTAGATGAGCTCGCGCTCGTTGCTGTGCGGGTTGACCGCCGCCGGGTACTCGTCGGCCGAGCTGAAGTACCCGGCGACGCCCGGCAGCCGACCGAGGAAGACCGACAGGCGCGGGTCGCCGTCCGTGCCCGGCCGCCATTCCTCCCCGAAGTAGCGCCGCACCGTCGGGTAGATGTGCGCCTCGAAACGCTCGGCCGAACGCTCTAGTGCCGGCATCGACACCGCATGGCCGTCCTCGAGCCACCAGTACACGTTCGGCGTCACCAGGACCAGCCGCGCGCTCGTCTGGAAGTAGCCGTGGCGCACCTGGTCGGCGATCCAAAACGTGTCGCGCTCGCCGAGCCTGTAACCCACCGGCTCCGGCCGCGCCTCACGCGGCACCGCCGCCCCGTTCAGCCGCAGTTCCGCGGCCAGCGCGTAGAGATCGCGCGCTGGCCGCGCGGTGTCCGCGAGCCGCTGCGCCGTCGCCGCGGCCAGGTCGGCCGCCGTCGGGCTCTCGACGCTCAGGCGGCCCCTGGCCAGGCGCACGACCGCCGGCAGGACCACTGTCGCGTCCGGCGGCGCCACAGCCACCGGACGCGACGCCGGGCGGTCCCCCAGAGCCGGACCGACGACCGGAGGCTCCGAGCAGCCGACCGCAGCGAGGAGGGCCGCCAAGCCCAGCGCGAGCGCGCGGACGCCGCGCACCCGCGCCGCCACGCCCGAGCCCTCGCGCATCGGCGCTGACGGCGGATGGCCCGGTGCAGTCACACGCCGCTCCAGAGCGGCATCGAACGCCCCTTCACTGCCTGGTGAATACGTCATCGCCCCGCCCTGCCCGGCTCGTGCGACTCGCGGCGCTCTCACTCGACACGAGAGTTGCCGCGCCTCGCACTACCGCCGGACGCCCCCTTTGAGCCATTATACGCACGTCGGTAGGGAGGCTCGTGTGACCGTCGGCGACCGGCGCGGCTGGCTAACGGCCATCGCGGCCGTCGCGCTCTTTTCCACGAGTCCCGTCCTGGTGCGCTCGGCGGCGCCCTTGCATCCCGCCCACGTGACCTTCTTTCGCCTCGCCGTCGCCTCGCTGGCCGTGCTCGTGGTGGCCACGCTCCGCGGGGACGAGCCGTGGCATGAGCCCCGCCGCAGGCGCTACCTCGGCTACGGGCTCATCACCTCCCTGCACTTCCTGCTGTACATCGCGAGCCTGTCGTACACCACCATCGCGCATTCCCTGGCGCTGGTGTACAGCGCGCCGATCTTCGTCTCGGCCTTTGCGTGGCTCCTCCTTCGCGAGCCGCTCGAGCGGCGGCGCTGGCTCGGCGTCGTCATCACTTGCGGCGGTATCGCCTACCTGGCCGGATTCGAGCCGGCCATGACACCCACGATGCTTTTGGGTGACCTCCTGGCCCTGGGCTCGGCGGTCTGCTTCGCCCTCTACTCGGTCGCCGGACGGTACGAGCGCAGTGCGAGCCCGCTGCTCACGTACGCCGGGCATGTTTATGGCGCCGCGACGCTCTGGCTTCTACCGGTGGCGCTCCTGGTACCTCTGGCCCAGCCGACCTGGCAGAGCGCCAGCGCCATCATCGGCCTCGCCCTTGGCCCCCTTGCCCTGGGCCACACGCTCTACAACGCCGCCCTCCGGCGACTCCATCCGACCGTTGTCAACCTGGTAGCCACTCAGGAGGTGGCCGGCGGGATCCTCCTCGGCGCCGTGCTGCTCGGCGAGACGCCTAGCGGGCAGACACTGCTCGGCGTCGCCGCCACCCTGGTCGGCGTCCTCCTCGTGCTCGTCTAGCGCGGCGTGCTGGCCCGGCGTATTCTCCCTCGACCACGTAGCCGTCGGCCCGTGTCCACGGCACAGCCCACTCCAAGCGTGCGGCCGCTCTCCCCGCAGCAGTCCGAGCGCGCACGCGCACCGGCAGGACTCGGTTGGCAGGCCCCGCGTAGGCCCCCGCCTGCCGCCGCACCGTCGCCCAGCAATGCGCGGCAGAACAACCCACGCGCTCCCCAGCCGCTCGCAGACAAGAGTCCCGCCGCCCGCACGCGGGTGCACGGTGCGTATCTGGCCGGATCGCCTGGCCGTGCCCAGTCCAGCCGCCCGCACGCGGGTGCACGGCACTGGGGCCGGCTAGGGCAACCCATCGTCATAGTCCCGGCGCCCGCACGCACGAGGCTGCACGCCCACCCGTGCCCGTCGCAGCGCCCGACACGTCGCCCCGCATCCATTGCGCTGCCTCACGCAGCGCGCCGGCTCTCGCTCCGCCGCGTCCGTCGCCCGGCGCGGCCGGTCTGTGCGGCACACGCACAGCGCGCCGGGCGTGCTCGGTGGGGCCGCCTCCTCCGCCGTCGTAGCCATCTATAGACTAGTAAACGCAGTAACCTATTACAAGGCCATTTTCGCCCTATTTATTGACATATTTCAGTCACTGGCGCAAACTGCGTGGCTGTGGCGGCCCTTCGCTCCTCCAAGAGAGCTGCTCATGAGCGCATAGATAGCGTAGCGTTGGCGATGCACGCGGGCATAACGGCGCCTAGCTGGCGAAGTCGAAGTCGAGGGTGCCAGCACGATGGCGCCGCCGCCTCGCCGCCCTAGCGCTCGCTACGCGGATACGCTACCCTAGGGGTCGCAGGTGGCGGTAGGAGGAGCAGCCGTGGCCGAGCTCTTTCGTGCTGGCGAGGTGGCAGGTCGACTGGGCATTCCGCCAAGCACGCTGCGCCTGTACTCGGTGCGCTTCGCGGCCTGGCTGTCCGAGGGGGCCGCCTCCCCGGGCGCCGGCGGCGGGCGACGCGGCCATCGCACCTACGACGAGGATGACGTGTCGGTCCTCGCGCGGGTCAAGGATTTACTGTCCCGCGGGCGCACCGTCGCCGAGGTGCAGGCGGCGCTGGACGCGCCGACGCGCGCTGCCGGCGGCACGGCACCGAGACAGCGCGTGCCCGTCGGCGGCACCGCGCCTAGAGACGTTCCTCGCCAGCCAGGAGGTGTCGCGCCCGCTGAGCCCGCGGCCGAGCGACGCGCAGCCCAGCTCGTGGCGCGATTAGGCGAGGCGGTGCACGCCGTGGCCGCGCCGGCTGAGGCGGCCGAGCGGGCGTGGCGACCGCCGGCCGGCGCGGGCACGGCCGGATCGGAGGAGACGTACGGCGCAGCGGGAGCACCCCTCGGCGAGCCCCAGCTTGGCGCGGCGCAGAGCACCGCGGCGGGCGGGGCGGCCATGGTCAGCCCGAGCACGAACACCGAGCAGGTCCTCGCGCTGGCCCTGCGCGCCCTGGCCGACGCACAGCAGAGCGAGGCCGTCTGGCGGCGGCTGCTGGAGCGCCGGCGCCACGAGGCCGATTGGCTGCGCGCGGAGCTGCTGCGCCAGGAGGTGGAGCTGGCACGCCTGGCCCTGCGCCTAGGCGAGCGCATGCGCGTGATCCTCCGGCGAGTCGAGCAGATCGCCGAGCCCGTGCGCGCACTGCTCGAAGAGCGGGCGGTGGAGGCGCACGGTACGCGCGGGCGGCGGCGCTAGAAGAAGGCTCGCGTCCGGCCTAGTGAACGCCGGCCGTCAGCTCCTCGCTGGCCGGCATTAGGCCGAGCGCACGTTGGCTGCGCTCGAAGGCCTCGCGCAGGAAGCGGTCGGTGATCCGCGTGTAGCGCTGCGTCGTCGCCAGTGAGGCGTGGCCGAGGAACGCCTGCACGATGCGCGTGTCGGCGCCGGCCTGAAGATGGTGGACCGCGAACGTATGCCGGAGCGTGTGTGGCGTCGGCCGCGCCGCCAGGCCGGCCAGGCGCGCGTAGCGGGCCAGCGCCTGCTGGACGGCGCGCGGGGTGAGGCGATTCGCCAGTGGGCGCGGCCCGCGATAGCCGATGAACAGCGCCGGATGGTCGTCGTCGCGGAGCGCGAGATACGTGGACAGGCGCGCCTGCGCCAAGCCGTTGACGAACACCACGCGCGGCCGCCGGCCCTTGCCGACAATGGCCAGCTCCAACGTCGCAGCGACACCCAGCGCCCGCTCAGGGACCTGCGCGCGGTCGAGCGCGCACAGCTCAGCGATGCGCATGCCCGAGCTGTAGAGGACGGCCAGCAGCGCGCGGTCGCGGCGACCCCACGCCGTGCGCGCGTCCGGCGCGTCGAGCAGCGCAGTGATCTCCTCGACGCCCAGCGCCTTCACGCGCGAGAGGTCAAGGTGCGACTTAGGCAGCTTCACGTCATCACGCGTGAGCGGCGTCAGCCCTTCGCCGTGCAAGAAGGCCAGGAAGGAGCGCAGGGCGGAGAGGTACTTCACGTAAGTGTCATCGTCCAGCCCACGCTCGGCGACGAGGTAGCGCTGCCAGCCGCGTACGATCTGCGAACTCAGGGCCGCCGGAGCGAAGGCGCCCGCCCGCGCAGCGACCCAGGCGGCGAAGGCGTAGAGCACCTGGCGGTAGGTCGCCGCCGTCGCCGGGCTGAGCCCCTCCTCGATGAGGCACGCGTCGAGGAAGCGGTCGATGTCCGGGACGGCCGGCTGCGCTGGCGCATCGCCGACCGGGCGATGCGTGCGGCGCGGCCCGGCTGTGGCTCTGCGACCAGCGCTCATAGCAGCTCCGGCGTCACTATAGCTGGTGGGCGAAGCTGGTGATGTTACCGTCTGGTGTCGGAGTGCGCTGATTCGTATGTCGACCTGCTCAAGCTCGCCATCCTGCGGCGGCGCGTCGACGCCGACTTGACGGGCGCCCGCCAGCAACATAGGATGCTCCGCGGGACGTCTACTCCCGCGCAGTCGCCGTCAGCCGGAGTGGTCCAAGCTATGGCCTCCCGGAGCGACTTAATCGCGCAGCTTGCAGAACGGGCATCGAAGCGCATTGCTCGCCGCACGGTTGTCGCGCTGCAGCGCATGAAAGATGGCCTGCAGTCGGGGGAAGATTCGGGCCCGCGGAATCTCTGGGACGAGATCTGCGTCCAGATGCAGGGCCAACAATCCGTCTTTTGGGATCTTTACGACCATACGCTTTAGTCCGTGGTGGCGAACGAGTTGAACAAGGTGCCGGTTTCGGAGCTCTGCGCGATGTGGCTTCAGACGGACGAGGGCGAGGAGTGGCTCATCGACCGCGAGGACGAAGGGTCCGACATCCCGGCGTGCGCCGACGACGTGGCAGCACACATAACACAGATGGTGTACGACATCGCGGCTGACTGGTCCAACGATCGCATTCGCAAATATCTTGAGCGTGGCCTCGACGACTGGTAGCGTCACGATCGCATCGGCGCGCTCGGGCTGCCGCCGCTGTCGCTCATGGGGCGGCGCTTAGCGCGGATCCGCACGGCTCTACGGCAGCGAGCACGTTCCTTGAGCGGCGGACCTAACCCCCCGGCCCCCTTCCCGTGTCGGGAAGGGGGCGACACTGGTTCTGAATGGCGATGACACCTTCGTTCCGACCTCGCATCACCCCTCTCCGACTCGGAGAGGGGCCGGGGGAGAGGTCAGTGCTCGGCGCGCGCAGCGCTACTTCGCAGAAGGGTGCTTCTGCGAAGTGGCAGCACCACCGCCGGTACGGCGGGGCGCGCCGGCTTGACGCGATCGTCGTCGCCATCGGCCGGATCCGCGCAACTGCGTGGAGCGTGTGCAGTAGATCACTGTCGCGCGCTGCATGGCCGGGCCCGCCGCTCGTGGATGCGGCGACTCTGCATCAGGTATGCTCATGCTCAACGTGCGGCTACCATGAGTCTTCCGGAATCAGCTACAATCCGTATTGAGATACATGCCGTATAAGACGAGAATGCGGATTTGCGGAGATACGACGCTATGGCGACGAAGCTGACCGTTGCGCTGCCCGAGGAACTTAGTCGGCGCGCCAAAGCCCGCGCAGCCTTAGAGGGCACGACGCTTTCGGCGGTCATTCGCAGCCACCTGGAGGAATTCGCCGCTGGCCTGGACCTCTTAGAAGAAGCAGAGGATCTGCGCGTTGTTCGGGAGATCGAGGCGCGCATCGAGCGCGGCGAGGAGCCGCTCCGCGACTGGGAGGATGTGAAGGCCGAGCTGGATGACCTACCGCGTTAGGGTTACCGACGTAGCACGCCAAGAGATGCGCAGGCTGCCCGGGCAGGTGCGCCAGCGCATCCGGCGGCTTGTGGAGGCGCTAGCCGCTGATCCTACGCCGGCCAGCGCGAAGGAGCTACGTGGACTCCCAGCGCGTTACCGAGTGTCGTTGCTCGATTGGCGTGTTATCTATCGGCTTGACCATGCGGCTCAGACGATCGTGATCCTGACCGTCCGGCGTAAGACTGGACCGCAGACCTATCAGGACATCGAGTAGGCACCAGACGAAGCGAGCGGCCCTCTCCCGCTGAGGCGGCTACCGCCGGTACGGCGCGAGCCGCGCGGCCAGCGTCGGCGGCACGCGGCCGCGGATGCGCGCGCCGGCGGCGCTGAAGCGCTCCGCGCGCACGCTGCCCCGCTCGTGCACGAGGGCCAGGAGGTCGCCCCGCGCGTATGGCACCTCGACGTCCACGTCCACCCAGTCTTGGCGTAGGACCTCGGCGATGCGCCCGCGCAGCGTCGCCAGCCCCCAGCCGTGCACCGCAGCGACGGCGACGCCGTTGGGGAAAGCCTCGCACAGCCCGCGCAGCGTCGCGGCGATCTCGGCGTCGAGCCCGGCCGAAGACACGCCGTCGCCCGGCATTTCGAGCGGCCCCGGCAGCGCGCGGTCGATCTTGTTCAGCGCCGTGATCAGTGGCTTGTCCGCCAGCCCGAGCTCGGCCAGGGTGTCCGTCACCGTGCGGCTCTGCTCATAGGCCTGCGGGTGCGTTACGTCCAGCACGTGCACCAGGATCGCAGCGTCGTCTAGCTCCTCCAGCGTGGCGCGGAACGCGCTGACGACCGTCGCCGGCAGCTTCTGGATGAAGCCTACGGTGTCCGACAACAGCGCCTCCTGCCCGTTAGGCAGCGCAAGGCGCCGCACCGTCGGGTCGAGCGTGGCGAAGAGGTGGTCGGCGGCGAGGACGCCGGCCGCGGTCAGGGCGTTGAACAGCGTCGACTTGCCGGCGTTGGTATAGCCTACCAGCGCCACCACCGGCAGGTCGGCCTTCTGCCGCCGCGCGCGCTGCACGCCGCGGTGCTGGCGGACGCGCTCCAGCTCTGCGCGCAGCTCTGCAATGCGCTCGCGCACCAGCCGGCGGTCGACCTCGAGCTGCGTCTCGCCGAGGCCGGCGCGCCCGCCGATGCCACCCATCTGCCGCTCGAGGTGCGTCCAGCGGCGCCGCAACCGCGGCAACAGGTACTCTAGCTGCGCCAGCTCGACCTGGAGGCGGCCCTCGCTCGTGCGCGCGTGCTGGCCGAAGATGCCGAGGATGACCTCGGTGCGGTCGATGACCTCGCGCCCGACGGCCTGCTCCAGCTCGCGCTGCTGGCTGGGTCCCAGCTCGTCGTCGACGATGACCGCCTCCGCGTCTGTCGCGGCGACGAGCGCCTTCAGCTCCTCGACTTTCCCTCGCCCGAGGTAGTGAGCCGGGTTGACACGCCGCACCCGCTGGGCGATGCGGTCTACGACCGTGAAGCCGCCGGTGGCCGCCAGCGCCGCTAGCTCGTCCAGCGAGGCCCCGAGGGCCCAGAGGGTGCGCTGCCGCGCAACCTCCAGGCCGACGAGCACGGCGCGCCGCGGCCCGGCCCGCGTAGGCAGGAGCGGCGGGCGCACGCCGTCGGCGTCCCCCTCGGGCGGCCAGAGCGGCTCGCGATGCGGCGATGTGGCGCGCGGCACGCCGGCTCCTACAGCCTGAGCTGGCGCAGGCGCTCGGCCGCCTGGCGCACGCGGTCGTCCGGCGTAGTGAGCGAGATGCGGAAGAAGCCCTCGCCGTGCGGCCCGAAGCCGACGCCGGGGGTGACCCACACGGCGATCTCGTCGAGCAGCTTGACCGAGAAGTCGAGGGAGCCGTAGCCCTCGGGCACCGGCCCCCAGAGGTAGAGGCTGGCCCGCGGCCGGCCGACCTTGATGCCCAGGCCCTGCAGCACGTCGATGAGCAGGTCACGCCGCTTCTCGTATACCGCGTTGCGCGCGGGGATCCAGCTCTGGTCGCCCGTCAGCGCCACGATGCCGGCGTACTGCACGGCCTGGAAGATACCCGAGTCGACGTTTGTCTTCACCCGCCCGAGCGCCTCGATGACCGCGGCGTGCCCGACGACCATGCCGATGCGCCAGCCAGTCATGTTGTAGCTCTTGGAGAGCGAGTGGAACTCCACGCCCACGTCCCTCGCCCCGGCGGTCTGGAGGAAGCTACCCGGCCGGTAGCCGTCGTAGTAGACCTCGGAGTAGGCATTGTCGTGCAAGACGATCACGTCGTGCCGCCGCGCGAAGGCAACCACGCGCTCGAAGAACTCAGGCCCGGCGACGGCCGATGTGGGATTGTTCGGATAGTTGATCCACAGGACGCGCGCGCGGTCGAGAACGCCCTGCGGGATAGCGTCGAGATCGGGCAAGAACTGGTGCCCCGGCCGCAGCGGCAGATGATACACCTCACCGCCGGCGAGCATCGTGCCGATCTCGTAGACCGGGTACGCCGGACTCGGCACCAGCGCCACGTCGCCAGGGTCGACGAGCGCCAGGGCGACGTGCGCAATGCCCTCCTTGGACCCGATGAGGGGCAGCACCTCGGTGTCGGGATGCAGCACGACGCCGAAGCGCCCCTCGTACCAGCGAGCAATGGCGCGGCGCAGCTCGGCAAGGCCATAGTAGTCTGGATAGCGGTGGTTAGCCGGCACGCCAGCCGCCTCCACGAGCGCGTCGAGGATGTAGCGCGGCGTCGGCAGGTCGGGATCGCCGATGCCCAGGCTGATCACGTCGTAGCCCGCCGCGCGCTTGGCCGCGATCCGCCGGTCGACCTCGGCGAACAGGTAAGGCGGCAGGTTGGCGATGCGCTGCGCCACACGCATAAACGTGCTCCTCCCTCACTGCGTCCCGTTGGGCCAGGCGCCGCGGAAGACGGTGACGGCTGGGCCGGTCATGCGCACCTCGTCCCTGCCGTCCCAGGCGATGCGCAACGTGCCCCCCGGCAGGCGCACCGCCACCTCATCGTCCACCAAATCGTGCACGCGCGCCGCCACGACTGTCGCACAGGCACCTGTGCCGCACGCCAGCGTGAGCCCGGCCCCGCGCTCCCACACGCGCACGTGCAGATTGCGCCGGTCGAGCACGTTGCAAACCTCGAAGTTTACCCGCCGCGGAAAGAGCGGGTGGTGCTCGACCTGCGGCCCGATGCGCTCCAGCGGGAAGCTCTCGACCGGCTGGTCGAGGAAGGCCACGGCGTGCGGATTGCCCATCGACACGGCGCTGAAGCGCACTTCGATGCCCTCGTCCAGGCGCAGCGGCACATCGAGCGCCCGCTGGCCCTCGAGCGCCACGGGAATCTCCGTTGGGCGAAGCCGCGGGGGGCCCATGCCCACCGTCACGCCGACCACCGCGCCTTGCCCGTCCGTCTGGATGGCAATCGGCAGCAGCCCGGCGCCGGTCTCCACCAGCACCTCACGCCGGCGCGTCTCGCCCTCGTCGTAGACGTACTTGGCGAAGCAGCGGATGCCGTTGCCGCACATCTCCGCCTCGCTGCCGTCGGGTTTGTAGATGCGCTTGCGGAAATCGGCCTTCTCGGAGTCGAGCACCAGCACGAAGCCGTCGGCGCCGACGCCGAAGTGCCGGTCGCACAGGGCCACGGCCAATCGCGGCCAGTCGGCCGCGTAGCGCCGGCCATCGATGACGACGAAGTCGTTGCCTAGGCCATGCATCTTCACGAAGTCCACGCTAGGCGACCTCCTGCTGCTCGCGCCAGCGCATCACCGCCTCGTAGGCCGCCCGCCGCTCCGTCCCGTCGCTGGCCAGCCAGGTGATGGCCAGATCGTCGCGGCGAAACCAGGTGTACTGCTGGCGCGCGAAGCGGTGCGTCTGTGTCTTGATCTGCGCGACCGCGCTGCCGAGATCGCACTCGTCGCGGAGGTACGCGCCAAGCTGACGATAGCCTAGGCCGGACATCGCGGGCAAGGACCAGGCGTAGCGCTCCGCCAGCGCGCGCGTCTCGTCGAGCAGCCCGGCGGCCATCTGCTCGTCGACGCGACGGTCGATGCGCCGGTACAGCTCGTCGCGCAGCGCGTCGAGGCCCAGGATGAGGAAGCGGTACGGCGGCGGGACGCGCCGGCGCTCCGAGGGCCGCCGGTCGGCGAGGTGGCAGACCTCCAGCGCACGGACCACGCGGCGCACGTTGCGCGGGTCGATGCCTCGCGCCGACGCCGGGTCGAGCCGCGCCAGCTCGGCGTGCAGCGCGAGCGGGCCTTCCTCGCGGGCGCGGCGCTCCAGCTCGGCGCGCAAATCCGGCCGCGGCGCGACGCGCGGGACGTCGAAGCCGCGCACGAAGGCCCAGACGTAGAGCCCCGTCCCGCCGACGAGCAGGGGCAGGCTGCCGCGGGTCCGGGCGGCGCGCACGGCGGCGTGCGCCTGGCTCAGGAAGTCGACCAGCGTGAACGGCTCATCCGGCGCAACGACGTCCAGCAAGTAGTGTCGCACGCGCGCGCGCTCGGCCAGCGACGGCTTCGCCGTGCCGATGTCCATGCCGCAGTACACCTGCCGCGAGTCGGCCGAGATGATCTCCGCGCCCAGCGCCGGCGCCAGCTCCAGGGCTAGCGCCGTCTTGCCCACGGCCGTAGGTCCTACGACGCCGACGACGTCGACCCGCTCGCCGTGGTCCGGATGCTGCATAGCCCCTCTGCTCCCGCTGCGATTATACGCGTTTGCCGCCGGTGCGCTCGGCTCGATGCGCCACGCGCGCGGGTGCTATTACGTTGACATCACCGTGCCGGCGCGCATCGTCCTCGACGCGCCACGCGCGCGGGTGCTATAATGCCGCCGCGATTGGGCGTAAGACCCATCGTCTAGCCAGCGCCGCGACGACAGGGAGCGCCGCGTGGCTCCTGTCTCGGCAGCGCCCGGTGGGACGGGGCAAGGGTGGCCGCTGGCGGAGCGTTGGGTACACGCCACAGCGAGAGGGGAAGAGATGCCCAGCCACTGCTACCTCAACGGCGAGTTCGTGCCCCTCGACGAGGCGCGCATCAGCATCCGCACGCACGCGCTGCACTACGGCACGGGATGCTTCGAGGGCATTCGCGGCTACTGGAACGACGCCGAGCGCCAGCTCTACGTCCTCCATCTGCGCGAGCACTTCGCGCGCTTCCATCGCTCGGCGCGCATCCTGTTCATCCGCCTGCCCCTCTCGGCGGATGAGCTGTCCGAGGTAACGGTAGAGCTGCTGCGGCGCAACGGCGACGAGCACGACGTCTACATCCGGCCGCTGGCCTACAAGGACGGCCAGGAGATCGGCCCGCGGCTGCACGACGTGCACGACGGGCTGGCCATCTTCGCCATCCCACTCGGCAAGTACCTGGCCACGGATAAGGGCATCCGCTGCTGCACCTCGACCTGGCGGCGCGTCGACGACAATGGCATCCCGGCGCGGGCCAAGGTGACTGGCCTGTACGTCAACTCCGCCCTCGCCCGCACCGAG